>CAIQXC010000725.1 GCA_903875675.1 Akkermansiaceae bacterium | reverse complement strand
CGCAAGTGGCACCAGCCCACCGATGACATGAACTTCATCGTCCGTTTCCTGAAAAAAAACGGCGACCAAATCGTTCAAAATCTCTTCCCATCCAGCGGACAAAGCCGCGGATGGAACGGCTCAGTCGAAAACTCGGCCTTTACCCCACGACAGGAAACAATCACCGTCCCGCCCGATGCTGAATATCTAACCGTTGCAATATCTTCCGCCGGCCCCCCGGCTGCCATCGGCATCTTCGCCGTCACCGACATCACCATCACCACCCTGCCTAACAACGATAACCCGCCCCGCACCTTTCTCCGCGACAGTCGCGTGCCCGGGTCCGTGGCTCCGTGTTGGATCAAAGGCGGCATCCGGCCGTCGATGGCCACCGGCTTGCATCTTGACCCAGGCGATTGGGAGTCGCCGGTGTTCGTCATCGCAGACAATGATATCACGGGCCATGCCGACTGGGCGACGGGCATCGACGCCTTGCCCAAGGTCACCCCTGGCGAAGTTCTCGACGTGCGCTGGCAGGAAACCTATAGCATTGGTATCGGCGGAAAAATCTCAGCGAGTTATGACCGCCTGCCAACCGGCACCTACCGGTTTGTGGTCGAGGACCTGGCGTTGTCCGGCAGCCCGCTGCCAACCCGCTCGGCTATCGGAGTGAATGTCCCCCTACCGTACCGGAAAAACCCTTGGTTCTGGGTGGTTTGGGTGGGGATGGCGGCTCTGATTATCTCGTTAGGCGGCAGGCACCTGATCCGGCGAAAAATCAATCTCCACCTGCACCACGCACAACTCATTGCAGACGAGCGACTGCGGATCGCAAGGGATCTGCACGACGATTTTGGCACTCGGCTGTCCCATATCTCGCTGCTAGCCGCTTACGCCGAAGGCTCGGTCGCGGAGCCCGAGGCATGCTCCACCTTCAAACAGATCAGTACCATGTCCCGCGAACTTATCAGCACGCTTTCCGAGACGGTCTGGATGCTCAATTCCAATAACAATGAACTCGAAAGCCTCGTCAATTTCCTCTGTCGAACCGTCAGCGAAATGTGCCGACTCTCAGAAATCAGCTGCCGGATTGATGCCATGTCAGTCACGGAAAATTGCTCGATCAGTCATGAGTTCCGCCACAACGTCAGCCTTGCGGTGAAGGAGTCACTCAACAATGCCCTGAAGCACTCCGCCGCCTCTGAGATCAAGCTAAGCATCCGGCTCGATGGCACGGTCTTGAAGATCACGGTCATAGACAACGGTATTGGCAGCCCTCTGACCAGCACCCTGGCCGGTCACGGCCAGGAGAACATTGCCGGACGGATGGCCGCCATTGGCGGGACGTGCTTGCTCGAAACCCTTGATCAGGGCGGTTTTAGCGTCTCATTAGAAGCGCCAATCCATTAACTCAGCCCACTTGCATGCCTACACACATAACACTCAAAAAGACCGTAGTGGTGGTGGAAGACGACCTCCGTCTGCAACAGCACTTGCTCAAGATCCTCGAGAAACCCGCCGACATTCAGCCACTCTATGCGGTTTCGTCGGGTGAGGAGGCACTGAAAAAAATCCCTGCCTGCCCACCGGACGTGGTGCTGATGGACATCCATCTGCCGGGCATCTCTGGCATCGATTGCATCTATGAACTCAAGCGCAAGGTGCCTCGCATGGAAATTGTGATGCTCACCGCCTATGAGGAAGAAGATAACATTTTCCGAGCACTCAAGGAAGGGGCCAGCGGCTATCTGCTCAAATCGAGCACCCCTGAGGACATTTTCAATGCGATCCGCGATGTGTACTCGGGCGGTGCCCCCTTCACCAGCCACATCGCCCGCAAAGTGGCGCATTACTTCCGCCTCGAGAAAGCCATCGAGCACGATAACGAAAAACTCTCCCCCAGAGAACGCGATGTGCTGGAACTGCTGGCATCAGGCTATATCTACAAGGAAGTGTCCGACAAGTTGAACATCACCTTGGAAACCGTCCGCACTTATGTGAAGCGCATTTGCATCAAACTGCATGTGCGCAGCAAGGTCGAAGCCATCATCAAATATCGCTCGTAAGCATGACTCCGGCCTTCGCAATTTGCACAGTGGATTCGCAAAATGGCCATTGTGCCAAGACCAGCGATCATGTCTCATTGCGCGAATGAGAAGTATTGCCGTAGGACGATGTGTGTTGATGGGTTCGCTGTGGGCATTGGGCACGTTCCAAGATGCCCGCGCCGAGGTGAAAATGCCCGCCGTCTTTGGCGAGCACATGGTTCTCCAGCGCGGCAAACCCGTGCCCGTTTACGGCAACGCGGCACCGGGCGAAACCATCGCCGTGAGCTTCCACGGCCAGTCGCTAACGACCACCGCAGACGCCCACGGTGACTGGCAACTCAAGCTAGCAGCTATGAGCGCCCTGCCCGACGGCCAAACCCTCACAGTCAGTGGCACAAACACCCTATCATTCAAGGATGTACTTGTCGGTGACGTCTGGCTTTGCAGCGGCCAATCTAACATGGACATGCGGCTTGGCGGATGCGAGCGGCCAGCGGATGTGGCCGGAGCCAATTTCCCCGGAATCCGGCAACTGACGGCTCCTGCAGGCACGTGGAAGGTATGTTCCCCGGCGAGCGCTTCGGAATTCTCGGGGGTCGCCTTCTATTTTGCTCGAAAAATCTGGCAAGACCAGAATGCCAAGGTGCCAATCGGGCTCATGCTCGCATCGGTGGGTGGCACCAAGATTGACCTGTGGCTGGCCCCGGACGGCCTCATCGATATCCCCGTGCTGCATCCCCTCTATCACCAAACCGGCATCCCCGGCGGGCCGTTTTCCCTTTTTGAAAAGCTGGTTAAACCGTTAGCCCCGTATGGCATCAAGGGGGCCATTTGGTATCAGGGCGAAAACAGTGAGATCGCCGCACAGTCGCCGGATAGCTACTACCTGAAAATGAAGGCGCTCGCGCTCGGCTGGCAACGGGTGTGGGGACTCGACGACTTCGCCTTCTACCCGGTGATCATCGCCAACTGGGGAGAACTGCCCAAAGGCCCCGCACCGGAAATGTTCAAGGGCGGATGGGATGCTGATACCCGCTTGCAGCAGGCCAATACGATCGCCCTTCCGCACGCCGGTTGCGCCTCGGCTCTTGACATTGGGGATTCATCGATGGGTGATAAGACATGGCAAGGCTGGCACCCCAAGGACAAATTGGATGTGGGGGAACGCTTGGCCCTGTGGGCTCTTAAATACGACTATGGCCAGCCCGATTTGGTGGCCAGCGGGCCGACCCTCAGAAGTGTTACCCCTGCGGGCAGCACCCTGGTTTGCACCTTCGACCACCTCGGCAAAGGCCTCATGGTCGGTCTGAAAAAATGGTATGAGCCGACGCGGGAATTGCCCGGCGGCAAGCTCACACGCTTTGTCATCGCCGGGGCTGATGG
>CAIQXC010000724.1 GCA_903875675.1 Akkermansiaceae bacterium | reverse complement strand
GTCAAAGCGGTTTGATCGATGGTTTATTCATTCCCGAGGCGTTCGACGAATTCATCGAGCAGCGACTTGAGGCGGCGCTCGCTGGCGATGACGATGGGGTCGTCAAAGCCGATCCAAATGGCGGTGGCGCCGCCGGGCCCGAGGCGCAGCGTCCAAGCGTCGCGTTCGGAGCCGGTGGCACCGGTAAAAGAGCGGGTACCGGCATGGCGACGCATGACGCTGGTGGCATCCAGAGCAGCGTTTGGGCTGATGGCGGGGCTGAGTTCAGGGGTGGCGGAGTAGAGCGATTTGCCATCGGCATCGCGGATGTCGAGAATCAGGAATGGCTTGGGACGCTTCCCGTGATTGCCGAGGGTCGCCAGGCCGACGGACATTTCGTTAGGGGTGGCTGCCACGCTACCGCGGAACAAATCTTCGGTTTGGAGGAGGAAGGGACCGGCCAGACCACAGCGTTTGGCGATTCGCTCGACTTCTGCGGGGCCGATTTGGCGACCGGTTTGCACGGGTTTGCCGGGAAGGACGAGTTTACCCCGTTCTGCGGCGGCAGCGGCGACGAACGGCTCGAAGGCTGAGCCCAGATCGCGGGTTGAACGGGTGCGGTCGAAGCGCGAGTGCTGGTAGTCGCGGCCGCCGATGAGGGCGAGAATGGCCCCGCTACGGATCTCGGTGGTCACTGCGGCATATTGCACATAGAGCGGCTTGCTGCCCGTCTGATAGGCGGCGTGGGTCGGATGGTTCCAGGATTTTTCCTGTTCCAAGGCGGCAACGGCGCGGGTGAGTTCGGTATCCAGGCGTTCCTGCCAAGCGGCGTCGAGGGTGGTATTGACGTGAAGGCCGCCGAGGCGGATGTCGCGCTCGTCGAGGATTTGGTAAAGTTCGCGCTGAATGGCCTGGAGAGCGTAGGACGGTTGGATTTGCTCGTCGTTGGCGAGAATGATGGGTTGGGAGCGGATGGCGGCTAGGCGCGTCTGATCGATGAAGCCCATGGTGAGCATGCGAGCAAGCGTTTGGTTGCGTTGCTCGAGGGCGCCGTTGAAATGGCGCAGCGGTGAGTACAGGTGGGGGCCGCGGATGATGCCCACAATCAGTGCAGATTCGCCCTCGTTGAGGTCGCGCGTGGTCTTGCCAAAATACGTCTTGGCGGCCTGCTCGATGCCATGGCAGCCGGAGCCAAAGTAGATGCGGTTGAGGTAGCTGGTGAGGATGGCGTCCTTCGAATAGTGGGCCTCAATGCGCAGGGTCAGGGCGATTTCAAGAAATTTCCGGTGCAGCGACTTGGCCCGGATGTCAAAGGTATTGCGGGCCAATTGCATGCTTAAGGTCGAGGCACCCTGGGTGAAATCGCGGTCCTTGAGGTTGCGCAGAGTGGCCCGGCCCAACCCCCACACGTCCACCCCGCCGTGTTGGAAAAACCTCGCATCCTCACGGGCTTGCAGGGCCTGCACCAAAAACGCCGGAATGTCCTGGCGGGTGACCAATCGGCGCCCCGCACCCGCCGGTGATGGCAATTCCTTTCCCCGGCGGTCATAGTAAATCGGATCTGCAGGCAGTTGCGCCACCTCGTTCAAATCAAAACGGCTTGCCAACAGGAAATAAAAAAAGGCCATGCCACAGCCGACGATCAACCCAAAGAGGGTGAGTTTGACCAACCAGCGGGCCGGTTCATGCAGCCGTTCTGGCAGCCAGCGCTGCCAGAATCGGGGTGGGGAAATCGGTCGCCAAGTGGACATATGGGAGAAACGAGGAGCTTGCTAACCTTTGCCGCCGCCAGGATGGCGTCTGCATCCTGTTTCGGCAAGACGCAACCGGCAGGACAGGGTGACCCGTGGTGGTGATTAAACGATCGAGCGCCGTGCCACTTGAAACTCGACGAGAGATTTTTCTTGGGAACGTGTATTCGGACGGGGGATGTGACGGGAAATTCAGTCGCCTGGAGGATTGTCCATTCAAGCTTATTCACGAAGACAGATATCGAGACAAACCCGGCATTGGAGGCCGATGATCCATTGACAGGCACAACGCGGATGAATTTCAAGCAATCCCCAAGACAAAACAATTAGCCAGAACATTTGTCTTGGAGAAATCCAATGGAAGCTTAGGTTCCTGACAGGGGACGTTTCCAAGTGCATCGGTGCCTCCGCCCGATGCATGGCACCTCCACCCCTGCGGCTTGTCGTTTCACCTCCGCTTCATTTCCTCCGCCCCTCCAACCCTTGTTTCCATCCAAACCCTGTTTTCTCATGCGTGCAAACCCAGGCACACTCGTCCGGCTATTCCCGTTGCCGACCTTCTCGTGGTTATCGCTCAGCTTCACGCTGATCTTGCCGCTCTTGGCGGTGGCCAGCGCCGCCGATAACATCCAGGTCTTCTTTTCGCCGAATGGCGGCTGCACGGAAGCGGTGGTGGCGAACTTGGGCCGGGCCACCACCAGTGTTTTCGTCCAGGCCTATTCATTCACCAGCACTCCGATTGCCAAGGCTCTGGCCGACGCCAAAAAGCGCGGCGTCGATGTCCAAGTGATCCTCGATAAATCCAATATCACCGGTCAATACTCGTCGGCGGATTTCGTGGCGCACGCCAATATCCCGACCTACATCGACTCCAAACATGCCATTGCTCACAACAAGATCATGATCATCGACTGCAAAACGATTCTGACCGGGTCGTTCAATTTCACCAAAGCCGCCGAGACCGGAAATGCCGAGAATTTGTTAGTCATCAAGGATGAGGCGATGGCCAAGGTGTACACGGCCAACTGGCAGGCACACCTTGAGCATTCCCAAGCCTATGATTCTGGATCGACCCGGACAGCCAAGACCGCCAACCCACGAAAATAGCATCATGAAACTGGGATTCATCACCGCCATTCTCCCTGAACTCAGCCTGAACTAACTCCTGGAATTCGCGGCAGGCGAGGGCTTCGCCTGCATCAAAGCACTGGTTTGGATCACCTCGAAGTTGCCAATGCCAAGACTGTTGATGTGATCAAAGCAACCCTTCGGATAGCGATCATCCGGTGTGATGGACACGGAGAAAAAGCCACCGTTGTCGGCAACGATGGCCCCATGTTTTTTGAGCGCCAGCAGCACGGCCTTCTCCTGCAGGCTCCAACCCGGCGGAATGACAAAGCTGGCCTTGAGGCGCAGGCGCTGTCCCATAGCGGGAATATCCGCGTCGCTGGTGCGCCCCACTGAGGCGGCGTGAGTGGCCGGATAGAGCGGTCCCAACCGGGTGCGCTTGACCACCAGCCGCAGGGCGTGTTCGACCTTGCCGCGCTGGCATTCATCAAAACGCACGAGTGCCGGAAACATTGGCAGGCCCGCTGCGTCGCCGGACGTCCAACCGGCCGGGCGCAGGTTGTTGGAGTTTAACGAAAAAATCGCGCCGTTAGATGCCTGCCACACTTGGCCGGTGAGTTTGGTTTGCCAGGTTTCAAAGAGCCTACCGGTGCCGGGCTGGACGATGATGGCGTGGCGATCGCCACCGCGATTGGCACTGTCCTGTTGCCACTGACCGAGGGTGAGCGTGTCGGTACCCACGGGCCAGGATTCCACCGGCAGGTTCTGGGGAATCGGATAGAGACCGGTCGGCGATGTGCCGCCGTTGAGATCGGATTCGGCCGGGTAATCCTCGAACTTCACCGGCACGAGGGGTTGGTTGTCGGGGACGAGCACAAAGTTCATTTCGGTAAAAAGCCTCAGGGTGCGACGGTTTGGGGCCAAATCAGCACTGATGCGTGCGATCATTGCCTCACTGTTTGGCAACAGCGGACGCTTTGAAATGTCCTCGTTCCATGGATTGTCACGAGGCATGATTTGCATCGAAGCGAGCACCGCATCCGCTTCCGGCGTGTTGAACAGCAAAGGAGCTTTGACCGCCAGCAGCGGCCCCAACGCCCGTCCTTCATGGTTAGTCCGCTCGCCTGCCAGCACCAAGGGACTGCAAACCGTAAGCCATAAGATGCCGATACGCATGCGCAGAGACTGCCAATATGCCGCTACAGCACAAGCTCATTATCTCTAACGTCTTGGATCGTTAGCGCTCGTCCGGCTCCTGGCTGGCGAGCTTTGGGGGGATGAGGTAAAGCAGGGTTCCATAACGGTTAGGCGGAGAGAGGCGCAAGCAGGCCAAGGAGCCCTTTTTCACTTCGATGGCATCGCCGTAGGCACCGAGGCACCATTGAATGAGGCGGGAGAGATCCGGCTCATGGCCGACGATGGCGACGCGTTTAAAGTCATGAAAAGCGGCCAATTCGGCCAAGGCGGTTTCCGGGAAGCATCCGCAAGCGAGCCACCCTTGGATCACCGGGCCGGGCAGTCCGGCGGCGTGGCAAAAGTCCTCGGCGGTCTGCACGGCACGCACCAACGGACTGGTGAGCACGATTTCCGGAACGAGGCCGGCGGCTTTGAGCAAACGGCCCGCCTTGCGTGCCTGCTTGCTTCCTTTGTCAATGAGGGCACGGGCAGAGTCGCCCTGAGGG
>CAIQXC010000723.1 GCA_903875675.1 Akkermansiaceae bacterium | reverse complement strand
ACCCTGCTATTTCGAATGCCGGTTTCTCGGCCCTAACGCTATCGGCACTTGGCCGGCATTTTGGTTGCTGACCGATTACATGAGCGAGCAGGTCAAGGGCCACAAAGTGCCATGCGATGAATTGGATATCATCGAGGCCTATGGCGGTGAAGGCCCCGGATCGCCTAACGCTTTTGATACATATATGCTTTGCCCCCACGCCTGGGACCAAGGCGCAACCGGCAAGACCCTGGAGAAAACCGCCCTCGACGGCCTGCACAACCCCGTCCGGATGGGCAAGTCAGGAATTCCCGCGAGCTGGTATGCGGCATTCCATATTTATGGTTGCAAGATCACTGCGGCGGACACCATCTACTATTGCGACAACATCGAGGTGGGCCGCCATCAGACGCTGCCGCTATCGAGGGAACAGCCGTTTTTCTTTCTGATCAACCTCGCCACTGGCGGCGGTTGGCCCGTCGATTTGTCCCGCTACAACGGGCAGGCTGACATGTATGTGGATTATGTGCGGGTCTATCAGCAGGGCCGCAACCTCCCGTCGTTCAGTCCGGCGGGTTCATTGCATGGTGAGAGGTAACTCGCGAGTCGGCGGGGGCTCATGGAGGCGTCAAGTCATCTTGGGACGGCGGGCGAGTTGCTTGCCAAGGCATTCCTTCATGACGCGGACGCTGGGTTGGCGCTTGAAGAGTTTGTCGGCAAGAGCATAGGCGCGATCCATCGTCCAGCCGTGCGTGGCGACCGGACCGAGTACGTCCAAGCCGTGATCTTTGGGCAGGGAGGTGTCTAACGCTTGCTTGAAGGTGGCGGTTTCCTCCGGAGTCAGGCGTTTCTTAAAGTCGTACTTGTTAGCGTAGTGCTCGGGGTTGGCAGTGCGTTGTTTGAGCAGGGAAATGGCGGAGCGAGTCACATGGAACTCCTTGGCCACTGAAACCTGGGATTCGCCCGCCGCCACACGGCGCAATGCCTCCTCACGCTGAGCGATGGTGAGAATGGTCTTTTGACCGGTCAAACGGAATCCTTTGGGTACGACTTTACGGCAAAGCATGTTGCGATGTTGGCAATTTGGGGGGCTCTTGGCAAGCCCGCAGGTCACACTTCGTCTGGACGCAGCCAGCGGAACGATTTGACCACAAAGCGGCGGCCCATGTCGGTGGATTTGCCTGAGTTGGCGGAGTTGATGCCCGAGGCGTCCGGCGCGAGTGGCTCGGGGCAGCGCTGCACGACTGCCTCGCACCAGGCACGAGCTTGGATTTTGCCCTCGCCATCCGCGGCGTCGCCGTAGGCCCGGATGATGAAGGAATCGGAGCGGGCGTTGAGCATCGGGCCGAGCACCTGCAGCAGGTCGCCTTGGGTGAGATAGCCCGGAATCCCCCAAACCTTGCTATCGGGCTTGAGCGTTTGTTCCAAGCGGGTGGCATCGCGGATATTGTCGGGGTGGCGGTAGTCGGGCAGGGAATGAGAGTTGTCTAGCGGATAGGCGGCTTTGAAGCTGGCGTTCAAATTGGCGGCTTCGATGGCGGCTTGGAGAGCGCCCATGCGGCCGGTGGCATCGTTGGCGAGGCGGCGGTTGACAAAATCGGCGAGCGACAGGAAGGGCCCGCGTTTGCGTACTTCGACGACGATGGCGTGGGCCAGGCGGTCGATTTCATCTTCGCTGAGCGAGCGCTGGCCGGACCAGGCGGCTTGGGCATCTGCGGAATCGTTGGCCGTCCACTGGCCGCCAGGCGGGGAGAGGATGCGGGCGAAAAGCGCGCTTTTGCCATCGGCCGAAAGACGCCGGGTCGCCCCAAGGACGGCTTTCCAGGCCTCGAAGCTGGTGGAATTGACGTTGAATGCGCCATCGACGCTCAGGCCGTAGGCGCAGTGGTGGAAGTCGGCAAGGTCGTCGGGGGAGGAGGAAGGACCGGTGATGGGAGCCAGATGCATGCGGCCATTGGGCAGGGGAGGGTGGGTGGGATCGGAGAGAAGCTGGTTTTTGGCATAGCTGGTACCGGTGGATAGGAAGAAGGCATCCCAGAGGGTTTGATTGAGCTCGTAGGACAGGTCATACACCAAGTTGTCGGTTAGCGGGTAATCCTGGAAAATCGCCCGGGCTTGGGTGGCCCAGGCGTCTGGGCTGGTGGAGCGCTGGGGGTCGCTGGACCAGCCGATGTCCGGAGTGTCGAAGCCGCCCTGATGGGTTTCGCCGTAGCTCGTAAAGCGCGGGGCGCTGCAATCGAGGCCGGTGAGGCGGGCACCGGCGAGGCGGGGGTCGGCGAGGGATTGGCCGATGGCATAAGACGGGTGCCAGACGAACTCGGAAAGCTTGGCATGTTGGAATTGGCCAATCGACAGCACGCCGGCACCGTCGCGGGGAATATCAAACAGCACGATGGGCTTGGCGGCTCCTTCCTGAGGTGGCCCGAACGGATAGCCATGATAGCGGCCATTTTTTGGCACCGGCATCTCGTCATTCCAAGACACGGCACCGTCATACAGGTCGCGGGTGTAGGCACCGAAGAACCACGGCCCGCCCAGAGTGCCAGAGCTGGGCATGGAGCCGGCGATGTTATCATAAGGCGAGCGTGTGGCGTAAGCGGCGCGCGGATTCCAGGTGGCCAGCAGGGCGTCCTCGAAATGCGGGGTACCCTTGAGAGGGCCGGAGCCGATCAGGTTGGACTGGGTTTCCTCGAACCAGCGCAGGCGAATGCCCTCACGAGTTCGCACATTGGGCAGGGTCGTCAGGACGGCGGTATCCGTGTTGGCACTGGTTTCCTCAACTGGGATTTTCTCATTGGTGCTCCAGGAAACGCGGGGCTCGCGGCCACCACCGAATTGCAGCGAGGCGGATAACAGCGCGAGTTGCGGCAGTTTGTCGAACTTCTCGAATGTTACGTTGGTGGCCGTGCCCAGCTGTTTTAAGATGACCCGGCAGTCGTCGGCTTGGTTCGCGATGCCGCCACCAAAGGCACCGATAGGCGCGAACCAATAGTCGCTGGGGATGAAGTCGATGCCGCCGTCAATCTCACTATCCGACGTGTAGTAGCTGCGCGATGGGTGGGGCGGTTTGAGACAGGTGAGTGAGTTGGCTTCCAGCGCGTAGTTGCCACTGGTATTGCTAGGCATGTTCAGCCGGTTGTACTCGGCGCTTTTATCCGGCGAGAATACCAAGCATTCGCCGGGAGCGAAGGTGGTGCGGGGAATCGAGAAATACCAGCAACCGTTGTAGGGGTCGGTGTAGCCGGTGCTATCCAAAACCGAGCCGGTGGTCGAGTTGTTGAAATTGTTATTGCGGCCGCCCTCGGTCCAGATCCATTGGACGGGTGAGAGGTTGACGCGGGAGGTTCCAACCAATCGATAAGCGTCTGTCCACATTTCCTGGCGGCCGTTGCCTTGGATCATGGAGAGGCAGCGGTCGAGGGTGAGAGATGCGTTGTAGGGGTTCCAGAGGACAATGCGGGGATAGATGTGCAGCCGGACTTGATAGGGCTGGGTGGGTGGTGCTTGGCCAGCCCGCTGGACCGTGTGGTGCCAACTCATGTTGTAAAATAGCGAGCCCTCAACGAGAACGGGCGAGATGTTAGGAGTGTCAAGTGCCGCGATACTCACTGGTTTTTCATTGGCCAGGGCCAGGGTTTGGGAGGTTGCTGTGCGCGGGTGGAGTTCGGGCTT
>CAIQXC010000722.1 GCA_903875675.1 Akkermansiaceae bacterium | reverse complement strand
GGATCCTTGAGTTTCTTCTCGCTGATGACCGTATCCTTGCCGTCGATGCGCTTGCGCAGTTTGAATACCCCGTCGAGCGCCACTTCCGCCGTGTACGCGTTGCGTGCGTCCTTGGCGCGGAATGCCAGTCCCGCTGCGGCGATGAAATGGGGATTGGCCCTGAGTTCAAAGAGCGTTTCAAGCGTGACATCCTGCCACTTGTCGCCTGTGGTGCTCAGCCCGATGTCATCCGCCTGCTCCAGTTTGCGGGGCAACAGCCAGCCATCGATCGTTTTCCAGGCGTTCTGATTCGGCAGCGAGGCGATCTGCAGCGTCCATGTGCTGATGTACCACAGGCGGTTGAGCCGCTCGTCGCTGCATAGGAAATAGCCGTCATGCGGCGAATGGTCATACACCTCCTTGTTCACCATGCTAACAGAGCCAATCTCCACCGATGTGCCGGGGAAGTCGAGTTGGACCCGCACATACCTTGTATGGCCCTGGACCAAGGGCGCGATAAAACGCCCGGTGCGCGGGATGGTATAAGTTTCGTGGCGGTTGACATTGGCCGGCAGCACCGGCAGATCCACGGCCGCGCCGAGATAGGTCGCCCGCGACCCCCGGTCAAAGCATCCGGTTTCGCCGATGCCATCCGGGTGGCACGCATATGCCAAACGCACCACGGGCAGACCCGTCTTTGCCGTGACCATGAAAACCGCGAATCCTCCCGTGCCCTGTTTGCCGAAATCCAGGATGACCACCGGCTTCACCCCGCCGGTTTCATAGGTCAGGCGGCAGCTCCGGCCATCTTCGGTCAGCAGCGCGTCGGCGCCCTCGACCTTTCCCTCCGTGCGCGTGACGCATACGGGTTTGACCCGATCTGTGGTCGGCGTGAGCACATGCTCCCTGGCCTGCTTCAGCCATGCCGCATCCCCAGCCCTGCCCGACCTCTCGGGAACCGGCAAGCCGCCCAAATCAGCGGCGACTGCGGCAGTCATGCCTAACTGAAACTGAACCATCCACATCAACCCAATTGTCATTGTCTTCATGATTTTCCCACCTTGATACTCCCCGGCCAAACATAGGTTCCATTTGTAAATCATTTGATTTTCCCTGTCAGAACGTCTTCCGGCCGGCCCTTGAGCCGACCCTGCCCCGATGTGTTACTTGTCATGGAGCCATTCATGCCGCGCCGGATATCCTCTTTCACCATGACACACTCCATCAGTTCCCTGTAATCCATCCCCGTATCCCCGAATTTCCCCATCCAGGCCAGCGTTTGCGCGTGTAGCTTCTCACGGACAGCCTTCTGCTCCGGCGCGTCAATCAGGTTCTTCATTTCACGCGGGTCGTTCTGATGGTCATACAAGCAGGCAAAACGCATCTTCTGGCCGTAGATATTGACACCGCCTGGCAGGTCGAAGGCATAGGTATAGCGGCGCGTATATACACCCCGCCACTGCCAGGGAAACAGGAAGAGCGGGACGGATTCCACCGCATCGTCCTTCGCCTTGGAAATCGCCTCGGCAAGATTCCGGCCCTGACAAGTCGCTGGTATGTTGAGTTTAAGCATGCTGAGCAGGGTCGGCATGATATCCAGCGAACCCATGAGCAGTTCACTGGTCCGCGGCTTGAGCACATGCGGCCAACGGATCAGCAACGGCACGTGTACCGACTCACACTCCGGTCGGCCCTTGTTCCCCCGGAAACCGTGCGAGAGCAGAAGATCACCGTGGTCAGCGGTGAATACCACAATCGTGTTCTCGTCGAGCTTCAATTCGTGCAGCTTGGCCATCAACTCGCCAAACGCACGATCATTGCCCGTGCACAGGGCCATGTAACCCTGATACATCTTGCGGATCTGCGGCGTATCCTCCACGTTGGGACGCAGCGTCAGTTTGGCCGGGTCATAAAGTTTGAGCAAATCCGCGGGCCCGTCATACCCATATTCCCCGTCCCAGTTGTGCGGCGGATGCCACGACAGAAAGAGCGCAAACGGTTTCGCCGCATTGTCCTCGATGAATTTCGCAGCCTGCCGCGTCTGCACATAGGGCTCCCAGACGTTGCTCCGTTGGTTAGCACAAATCCGGTTAAGATAGCATTGGTTCGAAAGTAAACACATCTTACGGCATTGCTGCCCCTCGGGCTGCTTCCCACAATACTTGTCACGGTTGGTCCATT
>CAIQXC010000721.1 GCA_903875675.1 Akkermansiaceae bacterium | reverse complement strand
CATGTACTACATCCTCACCGGACTGGGCCTGCTCGTGATCGGACTTACCCTCAAAGGGTTTTCCTTCGTCCTCAAGAAAATCCATCCGGCCCCTGCACAAGTGGCTCCCCCGGTCGCCGCTCCCAAGGTGCGGACCTGGACAATCATACCACCCTAAGTGACCCGCTTCACCTAACGCCAGTGCATCACCTCAAATGTAGCACTATGCGACTGTTCCGTGAAGGGTACCCTCCGCGCCGATGACCGTCGATCAAACAAGATTCTGAAAACCGCACCCTCTACACCAGAGGGAAGGTTGAGATGTCCGTGCCTGCTTTCTAGCATCCGAGCGCCCAGCACCCGCACAACTGCGGTGCCAATGACCACACACCTTACCTACTTGAGACAGTGGTCCCCTTGATTGCGGGGATTCGCGGGGCGCAGCAGGCAAACCGCGGATTGACCGCAAATGGCAGCTTGAGGTGTGGCTGGCCAAGCCCATCACGTCCGGTGCGCGATAGCCGGTCCGCTCATATTCACACCCCATACTCCCAGCCTGCACGGTCACTTACCCGGCATGCTTTTTCGCGCCCCTGTCGCGGCACCGACAAAAACAACCAACAACCCAAGAGCCAATCACATGTCCAATTTCACCACCGTTGAAGCCCCAATTCGCGATCTCGTGGCCCTTGTCTATGCCTGCGTAGGACTCAATCTCAACCTCATCCCTGATGCTTGGTGTTGCGGCCACGGGGGAACAGTCCTACAAGCGGCCTTCGTCATCCGACTCCGCGGCCCACACGATATCGCCGTCGATTTTCCGGTCGAGAGCGGCGGCACCTATGTGCTGACCACCGACTGGCATGACGGCCATGTCGCGAGGGAGGTCGGCGTCGGCTGCGGCGACCTGTTGGAAGCATACGACTTCCACAGAACCCGCCGGGAGCGCGAGGCCCAAGCACTCGACCTTGGCACCACCAACCGCAACTAACAGGTCTTCCGTTTGCCTGACTTCGTGCCCTGTTCACAGGGGCGAACGCAAATTTCTTCTGTCGAGCGTTAGATTTTTCTTGCCACGCTGCGGTTGGGGGGCTAACCTCCGCGCGGTTCTCGGTGGCGGGGATCAAATCGCACGCCTAGCGCGTGCGCGAATTGCAATAACATTGGTAAAGGGTCAAACCTGAATCAAGGCTTCCCGCGAGGGAGGCATCGCACGTCTCGTGCGCAAGTTAAAACAACAATGATAAAGGGCTCTGCCCTGAATCGCCATCAAAGCCGGGCCAGCAATGGCTCGGCTTTCTTTTTGTCCGCATATTTCAACGGCTTCAAGAGGTCAGGGGGATTGCCGCTGCAGACCGCCGGATGCACCGGAAATCGACCGCTCCACCGGCGCTGTTTGAGCATTCTAACCAGTTGACCATCCATGCGGAATCCATCCAGCATGTCGCCGACCGCCACCGTCCGCTACGGGAAAGGAGGCTGCTGTTAGGATTATGTGTACCCTACTCACCCGTTGCGTCTCGTGGCCGGAAGTCGCGCTCGTTTGATTCAACCAACAGGCATTCCGCGAGTCGGCCCTCATGTTCTGTGGCCGCCTTTCGCCCGGTGATTTCCATGGGACTTTCAAGCGTCT
>CAIQXC010000720.1 GCA_903875675.1 Akkermansiaceae bacterium | reverse complement strand
GGCGTTAGGCGGAACCTAACAAACTACATCAATACCATGAAACTATCCGCAACTGCATCCAACACTCCCTTTGAAGCGCACCCTGAGTACGACGGCCAAGCCGTCTGCGTGGACGTGACTCCATTGAAAAAATCCATGTCCACCTATGGAGAGCGCGAGACGTTCCGCCTGGTGTTCGAGTCCCGCGAACTGCGGCAGGACGGCAAACCCTACCTCGTGTTCAGCCGTGGGTTCACTCCATCGCTGCATGAAAAGGCCGCTCTCCGCGCATTTTTGAAACAATGGTTCGGTCGCGATCTAACCACTGCCGAGCAGGCCGAGTTCGACACCGAGTCGCTCGTTGGCCGTCCGGCTCGGGTGTCGGTTGTGCATTCGGATTACAACGGCACGACTTACGCCAACATCGGTCTGATCCGCGCCGACAAATCCGGCGATTCGCTCAAGCCATCGGGCAAATACACCCGTCAGAAGGACCGCCAGAACAACGGTGATGAGAAGTTCCGCCCGGCATCCAACAGCAACGAGTCTGGCACGCCGTCGGATTGGCGGCGCGTGAAGGTGCATGTCGGTCGCCACACCGGCATTGACCTGGGTGAACTTGACCGTGACTCGGTGGAGGCACTCATCGCCAAATGGATGCCGCAGGCGCTCGAAATGGAGAAGCCGCTCAAGGCCGACCGTGAACTCATCGCCGCGCTCCAACAGGCGAAGCTGGCGCTTTCTCCCGACGAGGAAGAAGAGGACAACATCCCGTTCTAACATCTAACCAAAGAACCCACGACCATGATGATCGTTCCACGAGAATCCTCCTCGCACTGGTATTTCCCGGACGGCACGCCCCTGCATCAGGTGCCGCGTGCCGACGGGAAGGGTGAACGCCCGACCAGCCTGCGGGACGCCCGCAAACTCGGCCTGTTTCCATCTGTGACCAACGTGCTCTCCATCCTCGCCAAGCCGGGGTTGGAGGCATGGAAACAGGAACAGGCCATCCTCGCGGCACTCACCCTGCCGCGCAACGAAGGTGAACCGCTTGATGACTTCGCCCGACGGGTCGTGGCCGACATGAGCAGCGAGGTTGGGCGTGCCGCCGATTTGGGCAGCGCCGTCCACGCCGCGATTGAAGGCTACGCCCAGGGGCGCTGGTTGCCGGAAGACAAGGATGTCGCCCGCCTTTTCGAGCCCGCCCGCCAGTGGTTCGATGCCGATGTCGTCTGCGTTCACTCGGTTGAAATCGCCGCAGCTCACTCCGAATGGGGATATGCCGGTCGGGTGGACCTGGTGGCGACGCTCAAATCCACCGGGCGTCCGACGGTCATCGACTTCAAGACGCAGAAAGTTCGGCGCGACAAGGATGGATCGTTCAAGCCGATCCTCCACGACACCTGGCCGCTGCAACTCGAAGCCTACCGGCAGGCGCTCGCGTCACGGGACAAGGGTCTATCAAACGCAGCCATCGCCTCGGTGGTCATCGGTTCCAGCGAGCCGGTGCCCGTGGTGGTGAAGGTGTGGGACGATGCCGACAAACCCGGCTTCTTCCGCGCCTTCCTCGCCGCCCGCGACTTGTGGGTCTGGCAGAAAAACTACTGCCCGGTGAAGGACGCGCCGGACGCAGGCGACACGCCACCGACCGCGTTGGTCCCTGCTTAACCAAACACCACAAACCCTCAACTACGATGATCCGGACAACCCGCATCCACCCGCTGCAACTCCACGGCATTTCCTCCTATCTGCGCCGCACCGAAAACCGCCGTCGCCGCCGCTGGCCGGTGATCGTTCTAACATTCATCCTTGGCCTGCTTGCGGGCTGGGTGCTGCGCGGGGGAGGCGCATGGCTGCAATGAGCGCGAGTCTGGTTGCACGAAGTCCCTCCGACCGCTTCCTCGACCTCGCCGTCGCTGGTGAGAACGTGTTTCTCACTGGCGCGGCCGGGTCCGGGAAGAGTCATGGCGTGCGGGAATTTCTCAAACGCCATCCCGACACCCACGTCACCGCATCAACCGGTGTGGCGGCACTCAACGTCGGCGGCATGACGGTGCATCGTTGGAGTGGCATGTTGCTCGGCCCGGCCAGGGGGCAGGATTTCGAGCGGTATTTCGCCCAGCTCTCCCGCGATCCGAAACCGAGCGTGCGCATTGCCTTCAACCGGGTGCGCCGTTGCAAGCGGTTGGTGATTGATGAAATCAGCATGCTATCCGGACACGCGTTCGGGTATTTGGATTTCCATTGCCGGCGAATCCGCGACGATGACAGTCCGTTCGGTGGCATCCAGATCATCGGCACCGGCGACTTCTTACAACTGCCGCCCGTTAGAACAAATCCTCAGCATGCCTATGACTGGG
>CAIQXC010000719.1 GCA_903875675.1 Akkermansiaceae bacterium | reverse complement strand
CCCTTGACTACCCCTCTAGCCTGTATCCAGTGCCGCCGTTTCCACCAATATGCCTCATGAGCTATCGAGAACACCAGACTGGCGATTCCGAACCCCACGAATAGAATGGTGGCAATGTGATGCATTATTTATTGGCGAACGTGCGGGCCTGCCATCCGGCTACCGGGGGTTGACCTTCGACGTGGGGGTTGGGGGTTGATCTTTCGCGGGAGCTTTGTCTGCGGGCTGGGTAGCCGGTTGGCCAGCGCCCGTTTGTTCGGTCTTCTTGGTTACGGCCGCCCTGACAAAAGCTTGGCCGTCACCCTTGTGCGGCTCGATATATAGCTGGATGCCTTGCGACTTCGCATACTGACGGACCTTCGAAATATATCCATTGTCGATGACGGTCCAGAACAAGAGCCCGTGCTTGACCAAACCAAGGGTAGCGAATTCCTGAGAATACACCGTCCCCGATTTAATGTTGTCTATACCCGGCAGCGGGAACTCATAGATCCTCCGATCAAGTGGATGTTTGAAGGAATCCCGATCCTCAAGTGACAATTCCCAAAGCTTGAGCCGGGCTTCGTATGCGTATCCATCTCTAGGGCAAATGGTCGAACCACTTCCAAAAGATTTATTGCCGCAGATACTCCGATTCCATACCGCAAGATTTATACTCGGCTTCGATTGGTCATCCTTTTGCTTGGTGACATCAAGCACCGCTCCCTGGCAGACGGGACAATGATCCTCCGCATGTGAAAAGGGAACCCATGACACGTAGGCTGTTAATATGGCGAGAATGGTTTTCATCCTATTGACCGAACGTTCATATCCACCGATGACCGGCGATTGAGGTGTGGTTGGAGTTGCAGTTGTGGGGTTGATCGGTCATTCGGTGGGATGTCTTGTTAGCTGGTCTTCATTGCGAGGTTGTCGCTCGAAGGCGTGAAGTCTCGTCCGTCGAAGCTCCATCGATACACGCAGGTATCATTGCCCCCGCATTGTGGGCAAGGACGCATCCAGCCTGTAGATTCTGCATACGCAATTCCGCTCCGTTCCGCAGTCGGTCGAAATCTCGAAACGTTCTCATCGGGATCAAGCCGCTTCCATAAGGATTGGATGCTCCCCAAAAATGAACCACTCGTGATCCCGCCATGGATTGCCTGTGCCACATCATAGAAAGCAGCGAACGCCAGCATATCCTCACGGGTGACCTGTCCGTAGCCGCAATCCCTGCACAGCCAGCCGTGGAGCTCGTTACCTGTAGTTCCGCAAGAGGCAAGAGCATCTTGAGCGGACAGATCACCATTCTGAGATGTCGCGTAGCAGATCGATGATAGACTTTGTAGAAGTTGATTCGCTAATGGCTCATGTGCAGCGTCGATGGTGTGTTTGTTGGCACGGCAGATAACGAGGTCATTAAAGCTCCCCATCCCACCATAGACTGATCTGAATCCTTGTGTGGTGCCGTTACTGTGTTTCGAAAAGTCGGAAACCCAGTGCTGCTCACCAACAGCCACGAGAAGCCAGTGTGTCGCTTCGGCGGCATCACGGAAGGAGATTGTCTTGCGGCGTCCAAACATATTCATTTACAGCTAACAGTGTAATTAGTACGGGCTTGAGGGTGGCCCAGAAATGGGGGTTTGTCGAGGCGAAAAGTTGGATGGTTTCACAAACGCTTGAAAGCCAAAGAGTT
>CAIQXC010000718.1 GCA_903875675.1 Akkermansiaceae bacterium | reverse complement strand
CGCAAACAGCACCCGCCCCACCGCTTGGTCCTTGAGCAGGTCAAACATCTCGTCCACCCCCCGCAGCCCCAGATCAAAACGATCCACAATATTCCAGTCCGCCGTGATTTCCGGATCCAGCTGCGTCAGAAACTCGTCGATTTCCACACCAGAACCCGCAATAATCACCCGCTCCCTAGCAGCCTCGTTGCCCCTGCGCTTTCTCAGCCACAGGGTCGTCATCCTGTCCCGCAACAGCAACAGCGCAAACACAAAAATGAGCCCGAGACCAAGGATCAAGCGGCGTGCATCGAGCAATTTGGCAAACATCGCGATGGCACCGATGAATAAAATCATCACCAGCAACACCCGCAACAACTGCACCACGGAGATCCTCGCTGTCTTCTGCCGCATGCGCTCATAAAATCCAAGACGCTCCAGCAACAATGGGGTGAATGGCACACAAATATACAATATCCAGTTCATCGAGGCCAGCATGTCCTCATCTCCCATTCCCATCCCAACCACGTGCCGAACCATGTCGCGCAACGCTCCACCTATCAAGAATGCAAGCCACACCAGCAACGCATCCGCGAGCTGGAACGCCTGGGTGGTGAATGATTGTTTGCGACTAAGTCTCATACTCATGTCAAAGTCCCTACACGTGCTCAGGAGCGACTTGCGCCGCTTACCATGTCCCTAATTCCGGTATGCGCAAGCCCGAATATTCTCACAAAATCCGCGTTCGCCCTCCCCCCTCAGTCAGGGGGCGTCAAACCAAGGGGGCAGCGCCAATAACTGTGCCAAAGCATCTGAGACGGGTTGTAGCGGCGCGTCTATGACCTCCGATGCCAATGAAAAATCCCTATTTCCGTGGTTTCTTTGCCACAATTCACCCCAATGCCGACGATCCTCGTCTCAACGACCCATATCTTGACGCGCATACCCCTCAACCCGCGGCACGGCCAGCGCACGCTTCCGTTGCAGCAATGACAACCCGTGGCGCAGGGTGCGCGTAGAATGCAGGTGGATGGCCGCAAACCCGTGCGGCCCAGCGACAATCCAGTCAACAAACGCCCGTTCACCCGGTTGATGGGCATACATCTCCTCGGTGACCCACTCGCCCGGATACTCACGGGTAAAGGTGGCATGGATCGGCGCAAAATGCCCCCGATCCCACAGTCCCGTGTCATGGATGGCGATCATTGCATCCGGTGCCAATTGATCCACGATGCGCGAAAACGTCGCGATATTAAGCTCCAATTCATGCGCCGCATCAAAGAACACAAAATCAATCAGCTGGCCGCCGATATCGCTGGCATCAAAATCCACTTGTGACTTACCGACAAAGGTGAAGCGCCGGTCAAAGCCAAATTCCCTACCAGCCCTGCTGATCGAATCCTCATCTATATCATAACTGAAGAGCTGCCCGTCTGCCGGGAGCGCTCTCAGAAAGTTGAAGGCGCTGTGACCATGGAAAAATCCGAACTCCACGACAAGCTTCGGCCGCAAGCTGCGGATGATCCCAAACAGCGCGATCGCCTCATCCCTCTGGAGCGGCCCGATCGCGTCATCTTCGCGATACGACAGCAGGTGCGACATGCCTATCCCCTTCGTTCGACCTACAACAACCGAGCAGAACCCGACGAGGCATTGAAATACCCCCGACCGGTAAAACAGTTGTCGGATCAGTGATTTAAGTTGTGCTAGCATATCTCGCCTAGTTTATCGCGCCCAGCTATGGCATTTTCCCCAGCCGCCCCATCCATCCATCTCCAATCGCCCGCCACAACAACGGCAACCGCGACGGCCCATCTACCAAAATCGCCACCACCCCATAAGCCGCCGCCATGCTCAGCGACCGCAGCCCGCCCGCCTGCTGGCGTTTCAACCAAACCATGTTGCGCACTTTGTAATAAAGTTTCCAATCCGCCAAGCCCGGCTCGAAGAACATCCTCTTGCCGAAAAGCCGCCACTGCATGAGCTTGGCCGGCCCCGGGTGATCCATCAACGCGCCACGCACCGCTTGCTGCCTGAAACCACCTTGCTCGATGCGCCAGGGATACTCCTCGTCCTCGCCGCGAATAAATAGTTCCCCATTCACCGGCCCGACCTCCGCCCACACCTCTCGCGGCACCAGCGCCCCCGTCCAGTTGTTCCGGCTCCACACCCAGTCTCCAGCAGGCAATTCCTCCAACCCACCTATCAATCGCCACCCGCCCATCCCGTCCGCCACCTGCAATGGCCAGGTAAAACGCCCGCTGCGCGGATCGATCTGCAGGGCATGGCGCACCACCTGCCCATCCCACGGCCGTTCAAGCAGTGCCGCCAATGCTCCCGGCTGCGGCCAGGAATCATCATCCAATATCCACACCGCATCAACCCCTTTCGCCAATGCCAGTTCCATCGCCTCCTCCACCCCGCCAGCATTCCCCCGGTTGCTCTTCATCCGGTGTACCACCAACCTAAATGGCAAATCCGTTAGATCATCCAACTCTCCAGCCGTACCATCCTGCGAATCATTATCCGCCACCACCACCCAATCCGGCGGCCGAGTCTGCTTCGCCAAAGCCCGCACACAGGCCACTGCGGTCGCAGCCCGATTCATGGTCGCAAATACCGCCGCAATTGAAACGTCAGATGACATGATCTGTCAGCGAATAGGTCTCTTCTTTTGGAAAGCCCCTTGAGCATGCATATATCTCCTGCTGGAGAGTGAAAACTCGGTGCGTAGCGACTGGTTCTTTCTCTCCTACCGAAACACCGTGCCGCGCAGCGGCTACCGAAACACCGAAACACTTCGCCGCGCAGCGGCGCACCTCAGCACGCCCTTCCAGCCCTTCGCGACTATCCACAACACCCCATCCACCAGTCCCGTCAAATACGGGTCGCGAAAACCTCGGAAACCATAGGCCCGTCGCATCGCCCGCGATTCCACGTGCTGGCGCTCCGCCGCCAAAATCGTCTCCATCTCGCGGGTCTTCACCAAGTATCGTTGAGAGGTGTTAGCCGCGTGCAAGCGGAAATCCGCCACCACCACCGGCACATGCTGGAATACCTTTCCTGCCGCCGCCAAACGCGCGTAAAACTCACCGTCCATCACATAGCGGAAATCCTCCCGCAACCGATACCCTTGGTCAATCACCGTCGTCCGCCGGTAAAACGCAGCCGTCGATCCCACATAACAATGATGATATAGATTCACGAATGCCGACCACCTCGGTGCCTTTACCCGGCGTTGAAACTCACCCGCCTCATTCACAAAATTCCAATCTCCGTAAACCACATCCGCTGCAGACTTGTTCAACATTCCCAACATCGCGGCCAGCGCCCCGGGTTTGAGTCGGTCATCGGCATTGAGCCACATTACCCAGTCCCCCTTGGCTCGCGCAAATCCCTTGTTGATCGCATCTGACATCCCCTTATCTGCAGCCTGCAACCATTGCACACCCGCAAACCCTCCCGCCACTTCCTCACTCTCGTCACTCGACCCCCCATCCATCACCAAATGCTCCAACTCCACCCCTTCCTGCTCCGACACACTGCCCAAACAGTCCGCCAAAAATCGCCCGTAATTCAAGTTAGGCGTGATGATCGTAAAGTCCATGGCGAGTGCCTCAAATTCAAAATTCAAAATTCAAAATTCCTTTGCGTCTTGCTGCGTATGCATCTTGCAAACTCAAAATCTTTGCAGCAACCCGCTCTGCATGCAGTCGCTCCCCCCACACTCCTGCAATCTCCCCGGCGTCCCTCCTGCCTTGCTCCCAATACGTCAACTCCTGCTTCAATGCCCGCTGGTGCCCCGCCGCATCGTCCGCATCTGCCAGAGTCCCGGAGTCATCCCCCACAAACCACTCGAAGCTCGCCATCGAAACGGACCGCCCTGCCACCACCGAACATCCCGAGCACAACGCCTCAGCCGCCGCTATCCCAAAACTCTCAAACGCAGAGGGACTGAAAAATACCTGACTCTCCCCCAAAATCCCCGCCAGTTCACTCCGCTCAACCAATCCCCTCAACTTCACCCGGCGGCGACTCGATTCAGCTAGAGACCGGTGCCACTCGTCCAGCTCAACTGTCACCTGCCCAGCAATGACGACTTCCACCCCGGCATCCGCCGCCACTAACAATCCAACCGTTTCCATCAAAAGACGCGGCCGCTTCTGCACCACATCCTGCCATCGTCCCACACACGCCACCTGCCGCCGCTTAGGTCCATCGGCAAAGCGAAACCGCGACTCCACCGCGTGCGGTACGACCTCCACCCGGCTTGCTAGATCCGCCCCCCCGTAGTACCGGCACACTTTCCGGTAGTACTCCGCCGCCTTGGGCGAGACGCATGCTATCACATCGCCATGCCTCAGATGCGCGGCACGCCGAGGGTCCGTCAGAAATAAACCAACACTCACGCCCCGAAACACCCGCAGGCCGCAGCGTGCCCATGCCGGTGCCCCGCGCCCTTGGCCAGTATGAATCCATTGTTCGCGCAACCAATCCCTCACCCCCGCAAGCGGACTGATCAGGCCGCCATTATCCTGATTGAGCAGCAGAAAAATCCCAGCCCGTTGGATCGCCGCTGCCACCTTGCGGTACTGCGGGCTGCCCCACGCATACAGCACGACCCCATCGAGCTCATGACTGCGCCACCAATCCGCCGATTCAAGATTTCTGAACTCAGTCCGGATCAAATCGGCGTGATCCTGCTCCTGCCTCTCACCAGGCATCACGGCTCGACTCTCAACCCCGATCAACTGCAAACCCCGACATACCAAACCACTGTCCCGCGTGAAAAATTCTCCACCCCCTCTAAACGCAATCGGTGTGCATGTGTACCAACGCATGAATGTGAAGATATATTGAATTTTGAATGCTGAATTTTTGATGAAAAAGTAGAGCAGAGATGGCTTAGAAATCTCTGCCAATCCAAAATCCAAAATCTAAAATACCGCCCGAGAGAAAATTCCGATGCGCCAGCCAACGCCTTCATCGCATACCCCAGAAAGTTAATAACATACACCCCGCACCTAGAGTCCTTGAAAAAGCCAAAGTTGCTCTCGTCATCTGAGTCTCGCATAGATGTCTCCGAACAACTGGGTCTCTCCCGCAAACTCGTCTATCACCACCAACATCGATTCCAGCGAGCGCCACTGCAGCCGCGAAAAACGCATGCTTTCCCCCCAACTCAAATTATATTCATAGTCTCCCAAATCCGCCAAATGCAACAAACACTGCCGCGCATTCTCCGTCAATTCTGGAGTCCACTCAATCGACAACGCCGGCACCGCCCGCGACAACCCACCCAACACCTCGGCTTCATGGCCCTCTACGTCAATCTTGATGAATCGCGGCATACCGTACTCAGCAATGAGTTGGTCGAGCGTAACGAGCGCCACTTCCTCAGTGCGATCCCAACGGGCAGTTGCAAACCGACCGGATTCGGTGGTCCCATCAATGAACGCTTGGGACAGGGTTGACAGCACGTGATCTGTGGATACGCGAAGTGTAGCGTGTCCGGGTTGCCTCCCCACGGCAGCTTGCACTAACCGGATCTTTTTATCATCCCCAAAGACCTGACTTAGCTTCCTGAAACACTTGGCCTGCGGCTCGACGGCCACCACCTCGCAGCCTAACTGCCTGAAGCAACGCGTCCGATTGCCAAGATTAGCACCAATATCAAAACACAAATCTCCCCCTGTAAGAAATTCACGGTAGAGACGCCCGAACAATTCCTGCTCTCTCTTCTCGCTAGCGGCCCGCCCAAGCCGCCACGCTAGCGCAGGCGGCATCAACCTCTCAACTATCCGCTGCAACCTCACAATCCGTGCGCCTTTCCATCAACAAACCGATGCGCTCCGCCTAACCACTCCCCACCCCATCCAAACAGCATAAATGGCCCATACATCAATCCGAAGCGGTCGCTCATGAAAGAAAAATCAAGGTGCCCGTTGGCCAAGCTGAACAGTCCCACTGCACACACCATGGGCCACAACGTCACCAGCGTGCACCAACGAAAGAACGCCTGCGTCATCTCCGCAGAATTGCTCCGCAATAACCTCCACCCACCAATCATCCCCAACAGCGCCGCAGTCCCGATCATCCCCTTGCTGGCCCATGGCATCACCCCATCAATGACAGCCAGTTTCTGCCTGGCGAGCAACGGCGTGAACCCAGATGGATCATGCAAATAAAACGGCACCGTGATGACCACCACCACCACTCCTACCACTGCGACAGCTCCAAGGGCTAGCCGCAAACCGACCGTCCGCCACAACAGCGCGCCAAAAAGTGGGGTTAGCAACAGAAAGTTAGGGCGCGACGCCAGGCCCACTCCCAACCCTACGCATGCCAGCCACTTGGCAGCAGTACCCGCTCTCGGACTGGTCCATAGTCCAATCGCATATAGAAAGAACAACGCCACATAAATCCCGTTGGCGAGCATGTCTCCACCGGAAATAAACTCATGCATCGCTGCCGGCGACAACGCCAGCGGCACCGTCAATAGCACCAGTGCAATCACCCGGTCCCTGAACATCCAGCATGCACCAACCAGAAAACCCACCAACCAAAACATGTTCTGATAGGCACTGTTGCCCAACGCTACAAAGGGTGCCGCTAGCACAATGCCACCCGGCAGAACCGACAAGGGACCAGCTGATTTGGAAGATCCATAATAGGGCGATTTTCCCTCTGCCATCCGAGTCACGGCCAAATTAAGTCCATCGTCACGGTCACTGCTTTTGCCGAATCCCCCACGATTCTCAATCGGATATACCACCGCAAACCCAATAGCCAACCCAGCCAGCACCATCACACAAAGCCCCCAGAACCACCGCTGCAAAAACGCCACCATGCGGGCCGTCAAGCGCCGAGTCGTTAGTAGCGCCAGTGCCACCCATCCGAGATAGCCCGCCACACCTGCGAGACCGATGTGTTTTTGCACGAATCCGCTCGAAGGAAACGCCAGCAGCAGCAGCAACACGAAGAAATTCCATCCCGGCCATGCCATCCGCCGCATCCCACCAGCCTCAGTTAGAACCGTATCACTCATGCTCACAGAACCCCCAGTGTCTCCAAATCCCCAAACCACGCCTGCAACAATACCTCTTCTTCCTGCCCCACCCATCCGTGGCGCATCAACACTTCATAACAACGCTCCATCATCCTTCGAAGCGACTCGTTAGGCGCGTAGGAAATCCCGAGAAGCTCCTCGCGAATCCTTGCATTGTTCGCATAGCCCGGAACCTCATCCATAAAATCCCGCTGCAAGTCATGCGCATTGCGCTCCTGCCACACCGTCGCTCCATGAAACAGCACCCCTTGTCCGCTGGCCTGAAGCACCCTCTGTGCGACAAATCCGCGCCAGATGTCAGTCATCCGAAAACTGCAGCACGCTGGCAGGTACATCAACGGATACACCTCCGCAAAAAATGTCGTGTTCTGGCTGTTGAACGGGCACCAAGCCCCACCGGTTAGCAACACAGGAGCAACATCCACGTCAAACCGGAACGGCAACGGAAATAACATCCGGTAGATCGCGTCCACATCCGGATCGTCGTCAGCCAATCCCTGCTGAATCGGACAAGGCGCAGATTCAACCTTCCCCGCCACAGGGCCCAGGTCCCGCGCATGGCAAAGCGGCAGTCCTCGCGGATAGATAAACCCTCTGGTAAAATACTGATAAGCATTGACCCATCCATCCATCGCCACCGCCCTGCATGGCACTCGGGCTTGCCGGGGAGCCCAGAACTCTGGAGTCGGATGATTGTCGTCATCCGTCTCCACGATCACCTTTGCTCCCGCTTGAATGGCCGCCAGATATCCAAGGTTCTTCCGGGTATATGAGCACTCCGGGCATTTCAAGCCGAGACCAAATCCGCTGGCACGCTGGGCCTCAAGCGAGAGGAACCGGCAGCCATCCAGCGCAAAGTCCGACGGACTCTTGCTATCACCAACCACCACAAAGTCCCAGCCATTCTCCATACAGCCCGCCGCCAACTCCCGCAGCACCGAATTCGGCGCATGAATCGAGGTGACGACAAGCCCAGTCCGTGGAGAACTGCCTTTCATTGGATCGATGGGCTCCGGCCCTGCAAACGCCTCAGAAGATAATGGGTCAAAACCGCCACCGAATTGCGAATTGCCCCCTTGGACACCCGCGGCGATGGTGCCCGGTAATGAATCGGCACCTCGATGAGTTTTTGATTCCGCAACAGGTGCCGAAGCTCGGTTTGGTAAAAGTGAGCCGTGGAGCGCAGCGGGTAATCCACAACCTTCAGCAAAATTGCCCGCCGGAACCCTTGAAAGCCAGATGTCATGTCCGCCAAGCATGCCCCTAGCAACCACTGAGCCAGCAACGTCCCGCCCTTGCTCAGCAGCCGCCGCCTCAACGGGGAATCCACCATCGAGCCACCATTCATGTAGCGACTTCCAAACGCACAATCATTGCCTTCATTGAGCGCCCGCAAAAATGCAGGAATCGCCCGCGGATCATGCGACAGCCCACCATCCATCTCAATGACAATTTCATGGCCATCGTGCAGAGCCGCCCTGAATCCGTTGATATAAGCATCGACGATATGGCGGTTTTTCGGCAGCCACTTGGTGATAAATCGCGAATCTTTTCCTGAAAGTTCCTCGCAGCACTCGAGAGTCCGATCCTTCGAAACCCGGTCCACAATCAAATACGCTGTTCCCCCGCCAGCCGCGTCCATCACGTCTTGCAGCGCCGCCGCAAACGCTGGCAAGTCTGCCTCCTCGTTGGCTAGCGGCACCACCACTGCCCAGTTGTTAGGATATAGTGGCATCACAAACTCACGATCTCCCAATGCGGCATGCGCTTCTCTTCAATCGGTGCCTCGATTCCGTGCGCATACCAACGCTCCGGCATCATCACCTGCTGGCCCGGCTTCTCTCCCAACCACGCTGCCCACCATGAATAGGTGCTGTTCGCGATGATGTGGTGACTTGCCAGACACATCAGGCGCAGATCATGCAACGGATTGCTGGCGTACCTGCCCGCATCGACCACCACCTGGTCACTCTCTTGAAATTGCCCGCGACACCACGCAGGATCATCGGAGAAGACATAAAACTTCGGATGGTTCAGACGCTCCCTGAGCCGATCCATCGCCACTTGGTAATACCTCCGATCACACACTTGAAACATGGGAATGTGCAAGTAATCCGCACGCCTCACATGGACCGCCACGGATCCGGGTTCAGAGAGTTGCTCGACGAGACCGCCACTAACAACCACACCGAGATCAAGCAACCCATGAATCTCCCGACGCAGGCTGGCGGCAACCGTTGAAAAATACCGTGGCGTCTGAAAGTATCCAAAGATCACACAGTCAGCCGGTGCATCCATGAATGCAGCGTCGTATGATTGGTCGCCCGGGCATTCCTTTAGCACAGGCACTCCCCGGTACTCCCAGTAATGTCTTCCGGTAACCTTGAGTAGCGCTCGGGCAGCAAGCGAAAACCGCCGGACCACCCTCGCCTGAATCGGCAACCTGAGAAAATGCGATACCTCTGCCCAACCCTCCGCATTGAACCACGAACCGTCAAGCATCAGCGGCACCCCATGCTTCTCTGCCAGCACCCGCCCAAACGCGTACTGGAACAAATGATTGCCAGTGCGGCCTAGTAGAATCATCCGAATCATGATACTGGCCAGGTTAGAACCACGACCAGACCATGAGCAAGTGCCTGCTGACCTGAGTAGCAACCGCTTGAGTCACTCATATCTTCCTCGCCACCACGATTCCCAATCCCGTATGGCAGCCGAAATTCGTCTCTAACTCAGCGCCCCGCCAAGCGACGGATTCGTGCCAGTGATTATCATCATCGATCACCGCGAATCGCTCAACCTCCCAGCCTTCGGAAAACCAGCTGGCCAGGGTCGCCGCCGCAAATACCCGGTGCGCGTTGAACTCAACCCGCTGCGATCCAATCGGGGTTGATAGATATAACCTACCCCCTGGTGCCACCATCCGCTGAAGTTGCGCCAAGCCCTTGCGATGACCGTCCACATCAATCGAATCACCATAGCGGCCAAGCCCGAAATGCTCGATGGTGTGCAGGCACGAGAGAGAATCGGTGGCTTCGATCCACTCGGGCGGCAGCGCCTCCATCAAGTCGAGTTGATGAAATGTCACATTGGCAACGGCCGCAGGCGCAGGTCGTAGGTCTAACACCTCCACTTCCCGAAATACTGACAAATGGCCGATGAACCCATCCAAACGTGAACCAACATCAACGTGCCGACGTGGATTTTCCTGGTAGATCCAATGTGCAACCCGTTGGTCCTGGAAAAAATACGCCCCTAGCGAGCCACTGTCCGCCTGCCATTCATCGAGGATCGGCAGCGATTCGCCCCAGCGGAAATCGCCGCCCAACTGTGCGCGGAATTGCCGACGCCCACGCAGATAGCGCCACAAGCCGCGCAAGCCACCAAGCCCGCGTTTCGGATCAATTCCGAATGCTCGTAGCCATGTAGGAATGCTTGCCATGGGAAAAATTTGAAGTGAGCTTGGTTCGTGCTGAATCTCGCGTCCAAGCTCACATCAGAAATCAGCGTTCATCAATCCGCAATCATCAATCAGCTCACGCCGAAGTTCTCTTCACCTCTCGCCTGGTGTGAGGCTCCACCTCGATAAAGTTTAAGTGACTGCCCACTCCATACACGCCCTGGGTTCCGGACTTGTGTCTTCAAGTCTTGCGTCTTGTGTCTGTGGCGCAGCCTCGATAAAGTTTAAGTGCCTGCCTGTTCCATACTCGCAGCGGATCAGCGCCGGGTTCTCAATTCTTCAAACACCGCCACCATCTTCTCTGCGACCCTCTCGGCGGCATAGGTGGCACGCAGCTGCAGACCGCAGTGGCGGATTTCCTGCGCACTCATCAGCATCACCTCATCAAGGGCCGCAAACAGCGAGGTGGAATGACTTAGGTCAAATCCCCCCTTCGAGGTAGCAGCGCCAAGGACTTCCTCGACGGAGGTGCCCCTGACAAAGCATACGGGCGTGCCAAGGAAATATGCCTCCAGTGCTGGCAGCCCGAAGCCCTCAATTTCCGAAGGCAGGATCAGCGCACGGGCCCCCAGATAGGCAGCTTGAAGCGCGGTATCCTCTAAGAACGGCCGCTTGAGAATGCGTTGTGAACTCGCCACCAATGACATAACTTCCGGAGGAGTGCTGCCGATCAAGTGCAGCGCGGGCAATGTACGTCCTTGCAACTCGGCCTCATGCCACCAGCGAATCAGATGGGCCGTGCGTTTGTGGGGTTCGCAGGAGGCCAGATGAATTACATAGTCTTCCTTCTCCGGAGTTTCCGGTTGCGGGATCTGCTCGTACAAACACGGCTCGTAGGTCACCACAATCTCCTGCCGGGGAATCCCATGCCGATCCATGAACCCATGAATCTGTTGCTTCGATGACTCCGACACAGTCATGATCCGGTCCGCCTTGTGCAGCGTGTGCTTGAGCATCATCGCCCAATAACGGTACTCCCAAGCCCTTCTCCACTTCGGGTAATGGTCTTCGTCATACTGAATGATCGTGTCATGAATGGTCACCACCGAGGGCTTGCAAAATCCATCCAACAGAGGCAAGTATCCCTTCGGAAAATAGTGCAGATCCACAACAGGATGGTGGCTCCCGAACAACGGATGAAGGTGATCAGTCAACAGCCGCACCCACTTGCCACGCGTCCCCCATGGCAAAACTCGCACCGCATCCACACTGGCCGGTGCTTGCTGAGAGGTCTTTGAGATGACGGCGTTGACCTTAATCTGCCCCCCGGCCTGCAGCGCGCCAAGCACCACATGCGACATTCGTGAGATACCAAAACTCCGGTCATACCCCGGATTCTGGTCCGCCAGATAGGCTTGGACGCGAACCGGACATATTGCCGCTTGATTGCGGGATGCACCGTCGTTGCCGAGATCACACTCAAGGCTCATGCCCGGCGTCAAAGCCGCGACGAATGCCTTCTCGACGCGTTCAATGAATCGTTCGGGAAGAAAACGTTCCCGATAGAATGCCCGCGAAACCTCTTCGATTCCACAATTCTCCAACCGCCGCGAGAATTGATCAATAAATGCCGCAGCATACTGGTCTGGAGATCGCACTGGCAACAACCGGGCTGTCTTACATCCATCCAGCATGGCCGGAATGCCAGCCCAAATCGTCGATACAATCGGCAAACCCGCCCCAAGCGCTTCCATCAACACAATCGGCGTCGCTTCCGCTGCATAATGCGTCGGAAAGAAAAACACATCCGCCTCAGCATAAGCCCGCCACTTCTCGTCGCCGGTCAACTGCCCGGTAAACTCCACCATCCCGCCCAATTCCAACTCGTCCTGCAAATGGCGGGCATCCGCCTCAAACTCCCGCGAAAACCATTTCCCAACAATCCGGAAACGGAAATCCGCCGCCCGGCCCTGCTGTTTGAGAATCGCTGCAGTCCTAAGGATCTCTAGCAACCCCTTGCCTTCCTGCAAGCTCCCAACATATAGCACCGTCAATGGCTCACCCTCCACAGGTGCCTTGCGGGGCAACTCGGGCATCTGAATCGCACATGGGCACCATTGCCAGCTCTTGGCACCAAAGACATCATGCGGTGCCACGCTCTCCTGCGCTACCTCCAGCGCCACATCCACCCCACCATACGCAAGGCGTCCCAGCCAACTCCGTATCCACCCGCTCTGGACAAATACCGGCAGCCCACTCGCATGAAATATAAAGACCGTACTTCCCGCCAAATGCCGCACGCACAGCAAAAATGCCACGTCACGCAAAAATGGGATCCACTTCGCACTCGCCGGCGGATAGAACAAAATACACTCCGGCGTCCGCTTGAGAATCCGCCGGGCTTCCCTAATCAAATGAAATAGATGCCTGATCTTCTTCCACTGAAATCGCCCCACCTCCAGCATCTCTTCGCTGAATTCCATCCGCAAACGCTGCACGTCAAACCCAGGCCAATCATGCTCAAAAAGAATCTGCGTCGCCACCGCCTGACCGTGCCAGGGCGGCGGTGTCTGCCCCATGAGCAGGACTTTTGGCTTTGCAATGAGTTTTATGGTATTCACCTCTTGGGGTAATCTGAGATTCGATAGATTAGTACACTCCAGTCCGAGCTACCGCTCTTCCAGACTGAACCCATAGATCCGCCGCTTGCCCCTGCCCAAGAGAAATACACTTGCCTTAGCCAGCATGGGACCTGTCGCTGCATCAAGGACCAAACCCAATACATCACTCGGTAATTCCCCTTCCATTTCATATATCATCAGAGGCTCGCCGATCGTTCCATCGTCCGCTAAACGCTTTATCAGCAGCCTCCTCTTTAAAAATTGTTGCTCCTTACCCTGTAAAAATTCGCAAGCAGCATGGTTAGCCAAAATGACGCTGCCATCCCGATCTGTCAGAATGATCGGTTCCTTCATCCGCCTGACCAATGCCCCCGAACATCGAATCCACTCTTCAAGTCTTCGCAAATTCGCCGACCAGAAAATCGCCATGCTGGAACCAATGACCAACGACGTTAGCCGCACTATCATCACATCTGCCGGCTTTTCGGTTAACAGATACCATGATGTGAAGAAGTATATGACTGCAACCAATATCAAATCCAACAATTTTGAGCGGTATGATAGATAGACCAAGGATACCAACAGAATCGTAGGGCCTTTAATGGCGTCACCTTTCACCAAGCTATCCACATAGCCCGCTATGGTGATGGCAAGAAGCGCATGCCCCCACGTCAACCGGCTCTGCCGAACCCGAATATCCAAACCACCAAACGCCCCGTCACGTTCCAAGCGGTCACTTGCCGCTCGATTCCTAGCCGGGCGCCACTGCCCGCTCACCCAACGCTCTCGTGCCACACGCGGCTGATTTTCCACAATGTATGCGGACAAGCAGACCTTGCGCAAAAAATAGGCACCTGCCAGCATGCGAGCCAGGCGATACTCTAAAATATACCACCGCTTCAACCATTTATTCGTAGCCCCTGATTCCCACTCCCACTGCTGCCGTTCACGAAACAGCAATGCCGACTGCCCGAGGTTGGATCCCAGCATACAAAATATGGCTAGCGGCTGATGCAGGGTTGCACCACGAAACCCAGCTACAAGCAATTCTTCGATCCACACCGCGTCAGCAATCGTCTTCCAGCGAGTCTGCAAAAAGTGCCCTGTGTCCAAGGCCCGCCTGCGTACAAACGTCGCCGCCGAAAATGTACTCAAATGACTGAAGCGAATATGGCCCAAACTCGGCATCACCGCCCGACGGTAGGCCAATGGCATCATCTCATCATCCACAAGAACGACATCCCCGAACAAAATATCGATCTCAGGATGTTGCGAAAAATACCGGGCCACCCGATCCAAGGTGCCAGGCAAATATTGCTCGTCACAATTCAGCCAAGCGATAACCTCCCCACTCGCTTTGTGAAATCCGCTATTAATCGCCTCATACATTCCACCGTCGGGTGCCGAGACACAAACGGCCCCCTGCTGTGCCAGCGCCCATTGATCGAACTCCGCACCACTGCCGCCATCATGAATGAGATGCTCAACTTGAAAATCTCCGACCTGATCCCGAACGCTAGCAGCACAGCACTTCAGATATGGGACTTGCTTGTAACTTGGCGTGATAATCGATATCCGTACTTTCTCACATGCTCCACCCGACTTCCTGCTTGCGTCCTCGCGCAAGGTGAAATCATCGACTGATTCAGCGGGTGTATCAAGGCTGTCCTGCCTCACGCCGCCTTTAACATGACTGGGTTCTTCTGGCATATACTAATTTGAGAAATCCCTTGAGAAATCGGTACGCATGATAAAGCACACCTTCCACAATTCCATTTAACATCTCATCCTCAAAAATCCTGACACCGTAATATCTCCGTATGGCTCGTGATTCAGCAAACTGAATTTGACGCGCCAGAATATCATTCAAATCCGTCTTTCCGATATTTCTTCGGCTGATGCTCTGATCATGCAGCCGAAAATCCGCCAAAACCACCGGCAAATAACAAAATACCTTCCCGTTCACTGCCAATCGACAGAAATATTCGCCGTCCATGACCGAATGAAACTTCGTATTTAGAAGAAACCCTTGCGAAATTGTGGTTTCCCGTCTGAAATACGTGCTGGTCGATCCGATATAACAACCCAGATTATCGAGCATTCCGCGTTGAAACGGGAACAACGTCATTCGACGAATATAGGATCCGTCATGATCAATAAAGTTCCAGCATCCGTAAATCACATCTGACTCTGGGCGTTCCTCGGCAAATTCCTTCACCGAGAGTAGCGCATTAGGCCTGAGCATGTCGTCCGCGTTCAGCCACATGACCCACCTACCCTGGGCTCTTCTGAATCCCTTGTTGATTGCGTCACTCATTCCCTCGTCGGACTCCTGGAAGAACTCCGCGTGATGGAATCGAGCGGCTATCTCGCGTGTGGTGTCATTAGATCCCGCATCCATGATCAGATGCTCGAATGTCACACCTTGCTGGCACGCCACACTTTGCAAGCACTGGGCAATGAAATGCCCATAATTCAGGCTGGGCGTAATGATGGAAAAATCGCACATGAAATTGGCTATTTCTTCAAGGTGCGGTTCAGTATCTTCTCAATGATTTCAGGAACCGGGAATGTGCCAAAAAGCCACCCGTAGAAATATCGCTGGTTCTCAATAAATCCGTAGAATAGACGGCGGGCACGTGATGCCTCGCGTCCTAGAAAATAGGATATTCTGGCTTGCTTCTTTTGGTAACGTTTCCAGTCAATGGATTTCTGGACATCAGCGGCTGTCAACTCTCTATCCTCAGTCAAATAGGGTGCCGCAATATTCCATAATGCCAGGGCACGCTCCGTGCGTAGCATCGTCATGGTGAGTCCAGCATTACCCTCTGTTGTAGATATGAGATTCCATGGATCAGCCAGAAGAACATCGCTTCCATCGCCAATTGCATGAGGACAAAACCGGCACCCAGGCACTCTCCAAAGCTCCATCGAAAATGGCCGAAAGTAGTTCTGGTATGTCGCCGTGCCTGACGTCAATCGTCCAGGCCATCCGTAACCTCGGTAGCGAATCGGAGTGGTATCGTCAGCACTTTGCTTCAACATGCGTCTCGCCCAGCGCACATATCCCCGAGTCTTTTGTTGTTTGCAAATAATGGCTACCTTGATGAATTCAACTCCGCTGTCCAGAAAAAAATTCTCAGCGCCCTGGATTTGACAATTGGTGCCTATGTAGAGAACCCGCTTGAGCCGTTGGCCACCATGCTTCAGGCGCAAATTGCGATTAAACGGGAATGCACAATAGACGGAGTTTGAGATTCGGTCTATTTCATCTATTGATGTCAAGAATGCCCCCTCGGCGAACGGCTCGTCATTTCTCTGTACAGCACAGTAAACCGCATCCACCCACTTGCTTGCCAAAGCAGCACGCGCCAATGTGCGAGCCACGCCTCCCGATGATGCCTTGTGACGCTCTGTCACATCCGAGGCACACGCAAGTAGAGCTCGCCGCATATTCGTAAAATCAATTTCCCGCAAGGGTCGCTCTGGCAGGGCGGCCGCAGGACAGACACGAACACACTTCAGGCAGCCTATACAAGCGTCATGATCCACCGTGATATCAAACACATCCCGACCCTCAGTGAGACTCAGCGCATCCACAGGACAGGATGCCAGACATGTGCCACAGCGTGTGCACCGCCCGGATTCGTATGCGATGATGGGGGGCTGATGAGTGAGCATCGATAACGGTTTCTATAGAACGCAACCCATACCATGAATTCAATCATGAATCTAACGCATCAAGTTGCAACATCGATGTCTGAAGCAGAGTACGATTGGCATCCATTCTCATTTGGATTTTCTGCCGAATCTCAGCTCGGCGCAGCCACATCCGATCAAATGCCGCCATCATCCATTCGGCGTTAAACTCCTCAATGTCGATGCTAAAATCCTCCAATCCGAGATTGGCCATATACTCACGCAGTTTGTAGAGGTAGTTGACAGAGATCGTCGGCACGCCGGCTCCGGTGGAGAAGATGCAAGCATGCATGCGTGTGGTGATGTTGACCTCAGAACAGGCGAGCGCACCCTTGAGCTCGGTCGGTGACAAAAACTGCTCGATGCAGATGACCCTGTCTTTGTGGGTGCTGGATTGATAGAT
>CAIQXC010000717.1 GCA_903875675.1 Akkermansiaceae bacterium | reverse complement strand
TGGCGTAGCTGCGGCGTCCCGCCGCAGGCCGTGACAGCGTGCCTCTGGCCGCTGCGCCCATGCAGAAGTGAATGCAGCGTGCGCCAAACTCAGCGCATTCCCCAAGCATGGGCTGCTCCTAGCTCGCGCTGCGAGACGCAGCTACAAGGCGACAGATATCCTTGCGCGTCTCCTGAGCTTGGCGGCCGAACAGTTAGAGAGGCTGCGAGCGGTATGTCGCGAACCTCTGGGATTTCGCTGTATTTTGCCTTGACGCAGTTCACAATCACTGCGACTATTTTTCGCCCACGAGCCGTGATTTTGTCATCCCGGCAATCAAGCAGGGGAGTAAGCCACGACTTTGACAATTCACCCGTACCCAATGAACCCAACCACGAGAATGAAATTCGTCCTGACGGTGGCTTGCACGCTGGCCGCGTTCAACGTCATTCGCGCGGCGGAACCGGCCGTCACCCCGCCGACGAATGCGCCGGCCGACGTGAAATGGGATGCCGGCACTGGCAAACTCACCCTCAGCTACCACGGTGGCGTGATTCTCGATGGGACGATCAGAGCCGAGGACGGGGCCGGGAATGCCGTGGCGGGCAGCGCAATCAAACTGGAACAACCACCAGCCGTCGGCGAAAAGGAGAAAATTGAGCAGCGTCTGAAGTTGACCATAGCAGAGGCCAAGGAGGGCGTGAAGCTGGTGTTGGTTGGCACGGTGACCGGCAGCGGGGAGGCGTTCCCGACCGAAACCTCCGGCGAGGCGCAGAAGCGCTTTCCTCTCGTGCGCAACAGCGTGGGCCCGAGCCGCAACCGGCGCAACAACGCGGTTTATGATAGGCGCTGGGATTGGTTGCTGGCCGGTCCAGCCGATGGCACGACACGCATTCTGCCAAGTTCAAGGAGTGTTGGCGTCCCGCCAACCTCTTCCGCAAATGCAACGCCTGATTCCAGGCAGATTGATTCCGCCAGCAGCCAAAGCACCACCGTTGCCTGGGAGTGTCGTGGTCCGGCCCTGGAGTTGGTATTCCGGCCGCGTTTCTATCAAAAGCACAGGGATCTGGAAAAATTTGAGCCTTGGACCTATCAGGTGTGGAAAGGCCCGGTGACCGGCTATTGCACATGGTGGGCCTACAAGTATGACTTCACCCAGAAGACGCTCGATGAGTTGACGGCCGTGTTTTTGCAAAAGAAACTTCCGGATTTTGGCTACAAGTATATCCAGTTGGATGATACCTATCAGACCGGCAATGGCAGTTGCCCGGAGAATTGGTTGACGTGGAACCAGAAGTTTCCCGGCGGTGCGGAGTATGCGCTCAAGAAAATCAAGTCCGTCGGTATGGCAGGGGGCATCTGGGTTCATCGCGTCCACCGGCCGAGCGACCCGCATGTGGCCGATATAGGCAAAGAGCATCCGGATTGGTTTGTTCACAAGCCGGACGGATCGTTGTTCATGGATGGCGGGTTTTACATTCTCAACACCAAGAACAAAGAGGCCCTGGATGGGATGGTTCGGCCGATCTATCGGGAACTTAAAAAGCAGGGATGGGGCTACGTGAAGATAGATGGCGCGGGCGACTTGCTTAATTGTTACAAGAACAAGGCATGCGAGGACCACTTCAAGAAGATCGGCTCGACCCCCGAGGAGTCTCTGCGCGATTGGGACCGGGTGGCTCGCGAGGAGCTCGGCAAAGACACCTATATCCTCAACTGCTGGGGCGTGAACACTGGGTTCTGTGTCGTCGGCTTGGCCGATGGTTGCCGCCTCTCCGATGACGGCTTTCAGCCTGAGACATTGGCCAATAGAAGCTCCTATGAAGGCGTCGTGTGGCGCAACGATCCGGACCACTGCGATATTCTCGGAAGCTGGCTGATGGATGAAAAAGCTAAAATGCCGGTGTTCGGTGTCAAGGAACCGGTGCCGGTCCGCTCCATCGTTCGCCCAGCCATTTGCAGCATCGCCGGCAGCGTCCTCATGGTCAGCGACAAGGTCGAGACCTATCAGGACGACCACAACCTTGAGGGAATGAAGCGAAGCGCCCCGGTGCTCTCGACCGTGCCCGGGCAGGTCTATGATGCGGGCCATCAGGCAGACACCTGGTGGTTGCAGGAAATCGACCGGCCCTTCGACCATTGGTCGGTGCTCTCGCGCATCCAGTGGGCTCAGAAGCGGGAAAAGGAATGGAAATTCGATTTGCTAGGTGTGCCCCAGCAAGAGGTCAAGTTCGCGGATCTGGGGCTCGAGGCAGAGCGTCAATACGTGGTTTTCGAGTTCTGGACCCAGAAGTATCTCGGCAAGGCCAAGGGGTCGTTCATCGCCCCGGCGATGGACCAGAGCAACGGCATGCAGGTGTTCGCCATCCGCGAGGCCCGCGACCACCCGTGGGTCCTGTCCACCACCCGCCATATCTCACAGGGTGGCGTTTGTCTGATCGATGAAAAATGGGATATGGCCACTAACATTCTATCAGGCGAAAGCGCTGTGGTCGGCGGCGATCCGTACGTGCTAACCATCCATCTGCCGGTCGGCTTCAAGCTCAAGTCCGCCGAGGTTGGCGGTGAAAAAGTCGAGAGCACCAGCCAGGGGGAAATTGTGGCGGTTAGAATTGTCCCTTCCGCCAGCAAGACGGTCGAGTGGAAAGTGGCTTTCACCAAGTAAGGACGAATCGCCATCTGCCGCCATTCGCAATCGCGTCTGAGGTGGATTGTAGCGGCGTGTCTGTGACCGCCGATGTGCATGAAACGACGCTTGTCAGATTGGCGGACACCTTTTAGGCGTGGGGAGCGCCCCCATCTTGGCGGCTGTCTCCGGCATCCTGCCGGAGACTCTTCTCGTGCAGGGCTTGGTTTTTGAAATCGGTATCCTCCCCCGAAGAGGATTTGGCAAGATGCCAAATCTTTTTCCTTATTCCATATGGCTT
>CAIQXC010000716.1 GCA_903875675.1 Akkermansiaceae bacterium | reverse complement strand
GGTTCCACGTCACTGACGGACTCAGACTTTCACTGGTTGGTTTCATGGTTTCATCAACGCACGGAGAGTGGGCATCTTGCCCACATTTGCCCATGAGATGTGCTAATTGGACAGGATTGGGCGAGGCCGCCTGTCTTCGATCACCGCCGGGACGGCTGTGATCGAGCCATGATCCCTAACTTGACGTGAATGGCCACCCCTCATTTCAACACCTCCACCCGGCCATCAAATTCGGCGTACGCATGCAGCAGAGTGGCCTGCTCCGCAATGGCGGCGGCATCCTCGCGGTTCATCAACATCAGGGCGGTTGACCAGACTTCGGCGAGAGCCGCGGATCTGGCCAGCGCCCACACCCGCTGACTCAAATAACCCGCCTCACTGCCCTCACCAACAGGATGGACAATGTGACTGCCCTGCACCTCGGTGCCCGATGCACTCAGCGACTCGTTGGTGAGCTCGATCTGGCGGGCCTCCAACTCGCCGCCAAGTCGCACCGGCCACGCCTGCGGACCGACGGCCAGCAACGAACTCGCACCGGCCGCCAGCAAGCCCCCGGTCACACCCCAATCGGCCAACCGAGCGACCATTTGATCAAGGGCAAATCCTTTGGCAATGCCGCCGAGGTCAATTTCACGGCCGGGGCTTTCGCAGGTGATGGCAGCCACATCGGGATGGATGACCAATCGGCCGGTTAGGGCCGGCAACGGCCCGCTGCCACTGGCCTTGCGATGGGCAATGCGGCTGCCGGCGGTGATGTCAAACAATCCGCCAGTTAGAGCGTGAGCCTGCATGGCAAGCAGCAGGCACTGGTGGCAGGCATCGCTCAGGTAAAGGGTTTCGCCGGCCTGCAGGCGGTTGATGCGGAAGACATCGCTGCCATCAATGAAACGGCTCAGTTTCCCCTCGAGGTCATCGACCATTTCCAGGCACTCTCTGGCGGCACCGGCAACCAACTGCGCGTCCTCACCGATGAGCCGCAGGCAAAAAGTGGTATGCATCGCCTCATGGGTGAAGACCTCCGAATCCGGCAGTGACAAGGGCGGCGTCATGGCTCGTCGGGTTGCATCCAGGCGTCCCAGATATCATTGCGGATAAACATCGTCAGCGCCACGTTGTCACGCAAACCCCGTGGCCGGGGCGTGTGGGTCGTGGCGAGTTGGGCCATGACCGCCTCGGCGGATTCCGGCACACACAAAACAATGGGAAACTCCGCCAAGTTCGCCGGTGGCTGCTGCCAGTAACCGATGGATTTGAATGAGCGAAGATACCATGGCAACGGCCAATGCCCGCTGCCGATCACCGCGATGGGCTCCACCGTGTGTTGCGGTGCCTTGGCGGCAAGTTGTTGCAACCATGGCCCAATCCCTTCGATGTCTCGCTGAGTCGGCACATAAGCAAACGGATTTCGAGCGTCGGACGCCAACCGGCCAGTGGCATATCTCGCTTGCCGGTACTGCGATAGTAACGTCAAACTAACCAACAATATCACGCCGCCCTGCCACACCCGGCGGGTGCCCTCCACACCCGCCACACCCAGACCCGCCAACACACACACATGGGCCCATGGCAACACCATGAGCCACGGCGTCTTGTAGGCAATCAATCCGTAAATGATAAAGTGCCCCAACGCCGCATAGCCGAAAAATCGAATCGTCAGCCGCCGATCTTCCTCCATCGCCCCGCGCCGGAAACTCGAAGCAAAGGCCACCAGCGCCAGCACGACCACCGGCGTGCCATACCACCACAGCCCTCCAGCCTTGTGGGGAATAGTTAGAAAATTCAGATAATAGAAGAACGGTTTGTCATGGCCGGCTCCTGTCTTGTAAACAAAGAACGTTTGCACAGCATCCCACACCCCCGCAGGATGGCGCAGCCCGTCACTGTAGAAGAATCCCGCGGTAAGCGCCGCACTAACCATCGAGATGACCAGCGGCAGGCGCCACATTCGCCACCCGGCAGTCAGCGCATTTCGGGTCAACCACTCACGCCGACCCAGCGCGACGAGTCCGGCCGCGCCTAACCAAGCGATCACACTGATGACAAACGTTTCGCGCGTCGCAAACATCAGGCCGATGCAGACCCCCGGCAGCCCCCATTTTGGTTTAGTTAGAACGACCATCAGGGCCAGCATTCCCAACAACCCGAACACCGACTCGTGGATGAACATCCGGCTGTAGTAAACCAACAGCGGCGAGGTGGCCAGCAGGGCGGCGGCCAGCAGCATCGGCGCATCACCCCAGCGCCGCCGCCAACCTAACGGAAGCAGCACCAGCAGGCAACCGGCGATGGCAGGCACCAAGCGCAGGCTACCCTTGGTCAACTCCTGCCAACACGTTTCTCCGCGAGCGCGGCACAGCGGCATGGCCAGGCTGCTGAGCAAGGGCCCGTGAAAATGCTGCGGGTCGAACTGGCTGTTGCCCGATTCCATGCGCCGCGCCGTGATGCGGGCCCCCGTGGCCTC
>CAIQXC010000715.1 GCA_903875675.1 Akkermansiaceae bacterium | reverse complement strand
CAAGAAACAAAAAAAATTCGGGTGAGAATAGCGCCGTCGCCAACCGGACCGGCGCATATTGGAACCGCCAGGACAGCTCTTTTTAATTACTTATTCGCAAAAAAAAATAACGGCAAGTTCATTCTGCGCATTGAAGATACGGATGCGGCGAGAAATTCACAGGAGGCGGTGGATGTCATCCTCAATGGCCTTCGCTGGCTTGGTCTCGATTGGGATGAAGGTCCGCTCACCGGCGATGCCACCGGCCCCAGCAAAGGTGACCGCGGCCCCTATTTCCAATCGCAGCGGAAGGAAAATTATCAGCGCCGCATCGAAGCACTCCTGTCGCGCGACCTCGCCTACAAACACACCGACGGCACGATCAAGTTCCGCATGACGCGCGAACCGATTCTCATTCCCGACCTCGTCGTCGGCGATGTTCTCCGCCCGCTCACCGACCGCGAGGAAGCCGATCCCGACTGGGTGCTCGTCCGCAGCGACGGTCAGCCGGTGTTTCATTTCGTAAATGTCGTGGACGATCTGGAAATGGGCATCACCCACGTCATTCGCGGCGAAGATCATTTGAGCAATACCGCCAAGCACATCGCGCTCTTCCGCGCGTTCGGCGTGGAGCCGCCCAAGTATGCGCACATTCCGCTCATCCTGAACGCCGACGGTTCCAAGATGAGCAAGCGCGACAAGGGCGCGTCACTCACCAGCTATCTCGACGACGGTTTCCTGGCCGAAGCCGTGAACAATTATCTCTGCCTCCTCGGCTGGTCGCCCAAGGACAATCTGGAAAAGATGCCGCTGGCCGACGTCATCGAACGCTTTGACCTGCCGCAGATCCTCCGGCACAACGCCAAGTTCGATTACGAGAAACTCACGTGGCTGCAAGGCGAATACTGCCGCGAACTCGCACCCGACCGTTTCTACGAACTCGGCGTGCACGCGTTTGCCAAGGCCGGCATTGATACGAACAAACTGGACATTCACTTCGTCAAAGCTGCGCTCGATACCTGTCGCGGCAAGATCAAAACCTTCGCCGAATTGCCCGGCTATGCCGGATTTTATTTCGCCGACCAGGTGGAATACGACGCCGAAGCTGCGAAGAAAGATTTCGTGCCGGAGAATAAACCGCGACTGGAAAAACTTCGCGACGCCTTTGCCAACGCCCCCGCCTTCAACGCCGAGACGCTGGAAGCCACGCTCAAGGAAACCGCCAAGGCGCTAGGCGTGAAAGCGGGCGTGCTGGTGCATCCCTGCCGCCTGGCCGTGACCGGCAAGACCTCCGGCCCCAGCCTCTATCATCTGCTCCAAGTCCTCGGCAAAGAGCGCGTCATGGCGCGGATTGAGCAGGCTTTGAATTCTTTTTAGCCACAGATGAAACACAGCTTGGAATTGAGCCGCGCTGCAACTTCCATGGATCAATAAGCGATATGGAAACGAACTGGCAAAAGGCAATGCATTAGTTTCCCACCCGGAGAGCGCTCGCACTTTTCTGTTGTGCTGCGCAGCGCCTTTGCCTCCGACTCCACGGTGGACCTCACCGCCAACGACGGGATTAATCCTGCGACCCGCAAGCCTTGGAAGGCTGGCGATCAATACTGGCTTGCTTTCGTGTCGAGTGTCGGGACCAGCTCCGGTTGCTGCTGTCGGGCTTCGCCTATTT
>CAIQXC010000714.1 GCA_903875675.1 Akkermansiaceae bacterium | reverse complement strand
TTGCGTCACCGGGTGCAGCTCACGCCGGAAGTGGCCATCAGCGGCCAGGACGTCGATGATGTGCTCCTCGCCATCATCGAATCCGTGCCCGCTCCGAGGCAATAAATACCTCCCTTAACCGCATTCCCATGACCCCAACAAACCGACTTCTGGCCGTGGCAATTGCCTGGACTCTCGCCGGCATTCTGGCGGCGGGGTGGCCGCTGTGGATGATGCCATGGATCGTGTTAGGTGCGGTGGCGGGCGGAGTAGGGCTTATCGACGCAGTGCTGGCGCTGGGTTGCCAGCGCATGGATATAGAACGGCGCTTGCCGGGACGCTTCGCCCAAGGTGAAATCGGCGAGGTGCGCTTGATCTTGAAAAATGGCGGTGGCCGGGCAGCGGCGGTGGATGTGTTTGATGGAATTCCCCAAGGTGCCGAGGCCCCCACCTTGCCATGGAGTGGGGTGGTTCCGGCGCGGCGCGAGTTGCGGGTGTTTCTTCCTCTGCGTTTGTGGCAGCGCGGCGAGCAGGTCTTCGGCCAACTCCAGTTGCGCCGCCGCTCACCCTGCGGCTTGTGGCTGCGCCTCACCCGTCATCTGGGAGAGGAAACCGTCCGCGTCTATCCTAACTATGAACCCGTGGTCCGCTACGCCCTGCTGGCCATGCAGCATCGGGACAGTCCGCTTGGCATCGTGCGGCGGGCCCGCGCCGGCACCAGCCGGGATTTTCATCAACTGCGGGATTACCGCGATGGCGACCCTCTGGCCCAAATCGATTGGAAGGCGACCTCGCGCCGCCAGTTGTTGATCAGCCGCGAATTCCAAGAACAGCGCAACCAATCAGTGGTATTTTTGTTAGATACGGGCCGGAGGATGCGAGCCATTGACGGCGAATTGGCCCAGTTTGACCACGCGTTGAATGCCATTTTGTTAGTTTCGCATGTAGCTCTCAAGCAAGGCGATCAGGTATCAGTCAAGTCGTTTGGTGGGACGGAGCGATGGTTGCCGCCGGTCAAGGGGGCTCACGCCATGCCGGTGCTGTTGAATCATCTCTATGACTATCAAACCACCGCCGCCCCAAGTGATTTCGCAGGCGCGGTGGAACAATTGATGGCCCGCCAGCGCCGCCGATCGCTCGTCGTCGTCCTGACCAATCTGCGCGGCGAGGACGGCAAGGAACTGGTGCCCGCGCTGCAGGTGCTCCAATCCAAACATTTAGTCCTGCTAGCCAGTTTGCGCGAGAGCACGGTTGGTGAGGCGTTGACGCGGCCGGTGGATTCGTTGGGAGGGGCGTTGAAGTTTTTGGCGGCGGAGCGCTATGCTGGCGAACGCCGGGAAATCCTCGCCGGCCTCGGCGCGCGCGGCATTCTCACCCTCGATACCACCGCCCAAGAGTTGGCCGTAGCCCTCGCTAACCGTTACCTAGATATCAAGGCCGCCGGCCGCCTCTAATCAAGCCAGCCGGCCTTGCGGCCAAAGCACAGAAAACCCCGGCTAGTGGCCGGGGTTTTGTAAGCTTTTGGATTTTTGTTAGGGATATTTATTGCAGGGGGATTAACCCAAGCTGGCTTTGAGGACGGATGAGGGTTTGAAGCCAACGGACTTGGAGGCACTGATTTTCATGGATTCGCCGGTCTTTGGGTTGCGACCCATGCGAGCGGCACGCTTCTTCACTTCAAAAGTGCCGAAACCAATGATTTGGACCTTCTTGTCTTTCTTGATGCCCTTGGCGATTGAATCGAGAACGGCTTCGACGGCTTCGTCTGCGGCACGTTTGGTGATCTCTTTACCGAGGGCTTTCTGGACGGCTTCAATAAGTTCTGCTTTGTTCATGGCAGGGGCGTTTATCGGAATCGGGGGGGGGCTGACAAGGAAAAAACTGAGAAATACAAATAATTTTTTCTTAGGGCGAGCTTGACTTCAGGGCCGCTACCTGCCAACAAGCCGCATTTTGCTGTCTCCGGCAGCCGCAATCCCATGCGGATCAAGGCGATTCTTCCTTGTTAGATCGGGTTTATCCGTCATGTATTGGGTGAGCGGGATTTGATTTGTAGTGTTCCGTGCCGCTGCGATCAACAGGTGCGGAGCAAACGTGAAAATTTGCGGAAAAAAACGCTTGCGGAGTTCCAGGGGTGGCACCTATCTTCCGCGCGACCTATTCATGCGCTTCATTTTTCCCACCATTGCCGTGTTTTTCCTAACGCCTTTAGCCGCGCTGGCCGGAGGTGAAGCCGAGGCAGGCTTGCCTCTGCCGGCCGCGCCGTTGTGGAGCGGGCTGCCGATCACCAATTCGATGTTGATGGTGTGGCTGGCGGTGGGGCTCATCACGTTGTTTTGCCGGGCGGCTACCAAACAAATGGCGTTGGTGCCGGCCGGATTCCAAAACTTTGCCGAGTGGGTGGTGGAGAGCTTGTACGATTTCCTATCGAGTATTCTGGGTTCGTACATGGTCAAGAAGACGTTTTGGTTCTTCGGCAGTATTTTCCTGTTTATTCTGGTTAGCAACTTGTTGGGTCTCATTCCTGGTGTGGGTACCATTGGCCGCTACAACGAGCATGGTCACATCATCGGGTTTCTACGAGGTGGCAACGCCGACTTGAACATGACATTGGCGATGGCGCTTATTTTTGCGGTGATGTGGTTCTATTGGGCGCTGACCGAAAATGGGGTGAAGGGATTTCTAGCGCATATCTTTGCGCCCAAGGGGGATTTCCACGGGCTGATGCTGATGTTCATGGTGCCGATTTTCCTGGCGGTTGGCGTGTTGGAGATTATTTCCATTGCGATTCGGCCGGTGGCACTCACATTCCGCTTGTTCGGTAACATATACGGCGGCGAGCAGACGATGGAAAAGCTCATGGAGTTGGTGCCCAAATCCTTGGCATTTCTGCCTGCGCTGCCGTTCTACTTCATGGAATTGCTGGTTGGCTTCGTGCAAGCGCTGGTTTTCATGTTGCTGACCGCTGTGTTTCTGCGTCTCATCTGCGAACACGCTGGCGACGAACATCACTGACAATTTTGGTGCTTTGACCATGACTGGATCGTGGGAGGCACCTGAAACCAACACACCAAACCACCACCACACATCATTATGTCCATCATCCCCATGCTCGCTGAAATCACCGGCAACGTCCACATCGCCATGGCTGCACTCGGTGCCGGCCTCGGCATCGGCATCCTCGGCTCCAAGGCCGCCGAAGCCACCGGCCGTAACCCCGGTGCCTCCACCCCGATTTTGGTTAACGCGATCATTTTCGCGGCTCTCGCCGAAGGGGTGTTCATTCTTTCCGCCTTCGCCGTCAAGTAAGCGGCGGTGGTTTTTCGCCGTGTGGGGGCGGGCCTGAGCGCCCGTCCTCTGCACGTTTCCCGTGTCCTCCCCAGCTCAGTTTCCACATCTGCCAGCAATGACCTCCCTCCTCGCCCTAGTCACTGAATCCTCTCAAAATCCGGTTGCCGAACTCTGCGGTAAATTCGGCGTCAATTGGCCGTTCTTCATTGCCAGCTGCCTCAACTTCGTGCTGGTCATCTGGGTGCTCAAAAAATATGCGTTCGGCCCGATCCAACAAATGTTGGAGCAGCGCCGTGAGCGCATCGCCGAGGGTGAGAATAAGCTCAAGCTCATCGAAAAACAACTCGCCGAGTCTGAGCAGACGACCACCGCAGCCATCGCCAAGGCCAGTGATGAAGCGGTGCGCATGATCAACGAGGCCAAGCTCGGTGCCGCTGCCTTTTCCGAGCAAAAAGCTCAGGAGGCCATCGCCCAGGCCCAACAGATCTTGGTGAAGGCGGAAGCCGCCGCCAAGGCCGACCGCGAGCGGCTCAGCGTCGAACTCAAACGCGAGTTCGGACGGCTGGTGGCAGCCACCACCGCGCAGGCAACCGGCAAGATTCTAACTGACGACGACCAGCGCCGCATCAACGAAACCGCCCTTGCCAAGGTCGAAGCCTGATCGATCGTTAGCACCTATCCGCCACCATGAAAATCTCCAAAACCGCCGCCGCCAGCGCCCGCCGACTGTTTGGCTTATGCCAGACCGGTGAGCGCTTGGATGAGGCCAAGCTGCGTACCGTGGCGGCCCGTCTCGGAGAGGCCAAGCCGCGCGATTATCCAGCCATCCTCTCCGCGTTGCAACGCCTGACGCGCCTTGCCTACGAGCGGCGCAAGGTGACCGTGGAGAGCGCCGTGGAACTCGATGAGGCCAGCCAACAGCGGGTGCTCGCTGGCCTAACGAAACAATACGGCCCCGACCTTGTGGCCCAATATCAAATCAATCCATCCCTGCTCGGCGGCCTGCGCATCCGGGTGGGCAACGATGTGTTCGATGGCTCCGTCAAGGGTCGGCTCGATCGCTTCGCCAATTCCCTCTGATTTCTCAAAGCCTATTTTTTTCTGATTCACCCCCCTCTAGCGGAACACCGAACCCCGACCCATTAGCTAACTTCTCTTATGAGCAGCATCCTCCAGGAACTCGAACAACAAATCGCCGGCATCACCACGTCGATCGAAAAATCCAACGTCGGCACGGTCCGCCAAGTCGGCGACGGTGTCGCCAAAGTCGAAGGCCTCTCCGACGTGATGCTCAATGAGATGATCGAGTTTGGTGGCGGCGTCACCGGCATGGCGCTCAACCTCGAAGAAAGCGAAGTCGGCGTCGTGCTGTTAGGTAACTATGCTGCGGTCAAGGCCGGGGCCGAGTGCCGCACCACTGGCAAACTGCTTTCGGTGCCGGTCGGCGAAGCGATGCTGGGCCGGGTGGTCAACGCCTTGGGCGAGCCGATTGACGGCAAGGGCGAGATTGCCGCAGCGGCATACTATCCGATGGAGAAGATTGCCCCCGGCATTATCAAGCGCAAGTCGGTGTCGGTGCCAGTGCAGACGGGCATCATGTCCATCGACGCGATGATTCCCATTGGCCGCGGGCAGCGCGAGTTGATCATTGGCGACCGTTCAACCGGCAAGACGACCATTGCGGTGGACACGATCATCTCCCAAGCACAGCAAAACAAGGCTGCCGAACAGGGGAAGTTGCAAAACCACAAGCCGCTGTATTGCATCTATGTGGCAATCGGCCAGAAACTTTCCAACGTCGCACGTACCCAGAAAATTTTGGAGGATGCCGGTGCGATGGAATACACCACGATTGTTTCGGCGTCTGCATCGGATGCTGCTGCCATGCAGTACATCGCTCCCTATGCCGGTTGCGCGATCGCCGAGTATCTGATGGACAAGGGACAGGACTGCCTGATCGTGTTTGACGACCTCTCCAAGCATGCTGTGGCCTACCGTCAGGTGTCGCTCATCTTGCGCCGCCCGTCGGGCCGCGAAGCCTACCCGGGTGATGTTTTCTATCTGCACTCCCGCTTGCTCGAGCGCTCCGCCCGGCTCTCCGCTGCGGCTGGCGGTGGCTCGCTCACCGCGCTGCCCATCATTGAGACTCAGGCCGGTGACGTGTCAGCCTATATTCCGACCAACGTCATCTCCATCACCGACGGTCAGATTTTCCTTGAAACCGACTTGTTCTATCAAGGGATCCGTCCCGCCATTTCGGTCGGCCTGTCAGTGTCGCGCGTCGGTTCCGCCGCTCAGACGAAAACCATCAAATCGGTGGCTGGCACGACTAAGCTGGACTTGGCGCAGTATCGCGAGTTGCAGGCGTTCGCCCAATTTGGCAGTGACTTGGACGCCTCGACGAAGAAGAAGCTTGAGCGTGGGGCTCGCATCGTTGAGTTATTCAAACAGAACCAGTACAGCCCGCTGGCGATGGAGATGGAATGTATCCATTTGTTTGCGATGCAAAACGGTTACTTTGATGACGTCAAAGTCTCCGATGTGCGCCGCTTTCAGGCTGGACTCGGAGATTTTTTCAACACCCGCAAGAGCGACTTGCTAGACAAGATTCGCAACGAAAAGCCCGACCTCAAGAAGGACGCAGCGATGGTTGAAGCCGTCAAGCAGGGCGTCGAAGACTTCAAGCGCTCGTGGAAGTGAGCTTGATTGTTGGATCCTGCGTATCTCGAAAAAACCGATAACTGATAACTCCCAAACACCCCAATGGCCAACCTCCGCGACATACGCCGGCGCATCAAGTCGGTAAAAAACACCGCGCAAATTACTCGCGCGATGCAACTTGTCGCCGCCGCCAAGATGAAGAAGGCGCAGGATCAGGCGCTGGGAGGCCGGGCCTATTCGCGGCATCTGTTGCAGGTGCTGTATGACATTCGCAAGAACTTTGCTCACGAAACCCATCCGTTTCTCGAGCATCGCACCGGCAATCGTGAGTTGGTGTTGGTCATTTCAACAGACAAGGGGTTATGCGGCGCAATCAACACGAATTTGGCGCGGAAGATTGCGACGCTCACGTCGCCGGATGCGGATTTCGTCACTGTGGGCCGCAAGCTGCGGGCCGTTTGTGAAAAACTCGGCAAGAAGGTCATTGCTGATTTCACCGTTAAAGATCCGGTGCCTTTCAATCAAACCCGGCCCATCGCTAGTTTCCTCGGCAAACAGTTTCTGGATCGCAACTACGACAAGGTGACCATCGCCTTCACCAATTTCTATAACACGCTGCGGCAGGAACCCAAAGTCGTCACGCTGTTGCCCCTGCAAGGCCACCGTCCCGATGAGGAGCAGGCATTCGAAATGATTGGCGGTGGATTCTCAGTCGCCGCCCACCAAAATGATCCCGACCGCGACTTCGAGTTTGAGCCTAACGCCGGAGACGTGCTCGGAACCATCCTCCCGCTTTACCTTAACTACGAGGTGTTCCAAGG
>CAIQXC010000713.1 GCA_903875675.1 Akkermansiaceae bacterium | reverse complement strand
CTTGATAGGGGCGTGTCTATGACCGCCGATGACCCTGAATCGCGAATGGATCCGCCGCCTCGACATGGGGCACCTCATGCACATCGGCGGTCAAAGACACGCCGCTACAATCCATTTCGGAAACTGACCCTTCGTTTCACACTCTTACGGCAGGGCTTTCTCAATCACCTCAAGCCCCACACCAAGCGTTCCTTTGGATATGGCGTCGAGCGCGGCACGGGCCCCTGTCAGATGGATCGTTGTCTGGGTGTGGCAATATGCTTCGCCGGGTTTGAGGAAGAGCGCGGGACTTGACGTTTCGAGTTCGTAGAATGGTCCTAACGCCTTGGCACCGGGTTCCGGCGGACCATCGTTATATGAGTTCATGACGTCGCCGCCGAACGGATCCACATCCTCACGCCACTGGGAATCCACATAGGGCCAGTCCTTGCTAAGCGGGTTATCCGACGGATGGATTTTCACCAATGTCAGCACACCGGAATCCGGCTGCCAACTTCCGCCCAAGCCTTTCGAGCGTTTGGGGGAGATGCCAAGTTTGCCGCGTTCGGTCCCGTCGCCCTTGAAGAACAGCCGTGAATCGGTCAAAGTGATTCGGTTAGCAGGGATTTTTCCAAAATAATTTGTCGTGGCCTTCGCTCCTAGAACGCTCTCGTCGCCACTCACAAATGGAACCACGATGGTGGTGCGAGGCGTCGGTTTGTACATCCCGAGAATCCAGATGGACGGTGCGCCGGTCACCTTCGTCCAAGCCGTGGTGCCGGTGTTTTTGACGGTGTTACGCGTGGTGTAGGCGACGGCTTTGATGCGATCGGGAAGCTTGCCGCCACAGAATTGGGCGAGCTCGCTTTGCGGGGCGAGCGAGATGCTGCGCTCCACTTCCATGCTGAAAACCGTGCCCTTGCGGTTTGGGAGTTTGATCGAGGCTCCAAAGCTCGCGGCCTTGCCTTGAGCCTCTCCGATAACCCGAAACGCCTCCGTGTCGATAACCGCTGGTGTCTTCCAATTCTCAAATTTTTGCTCGGCCCCGGCTGGGAAAAACAATGAAAACGGGCCGCCTTCCGGGCCGAACCACAGCCGTTCCTCGCCGCCAAAGACATGGATATGCCGGGCCAGGCCCTCGCGCTCGGCCTCCGGTTTGATGCCAGCGGCAATGACATCCGGATTGATCCAGCCGATGCCAGCGCCATCGCTGCCGGTGGCGCTGGACGTCATCACCCGCCCTTGATAGGCTGGGGCGATGGCCACGCGGGCCTGGCCATCAGCCAGTTCGATGATGGGGGTGTTTTTTTTCAGGAATGCCACATCCTCCGCATAAGTTGGGGCGGCGTTACCGATGCCATGAGCGAGCGTCAGCACGGTGGGAATAATCAGGTGTCTAGGTTTCATGGTTGATAATGTCTCTGGTGTGGGCCTGCCGACGCATGAAATATCCGCTGAGGAATCATCATGTGCTGAGGAATATTGGCCATTCCCAGCGGCGAATGCAACGGTTATCTTGCCTCGGTCCTGCCAGACGAATATGAACCTACCCGTCACCGGTTGATGCCTCTCCAGATGAATATTCCCGATTCCTTTCACCGCCCGCTTGGCCAAACCGGGCTGGTTGTCGCCCCGATTGTTTTCGGGACGAGCTGCCTTGGCAATCTCTACCAAGTCGTGCCGGATCAAACGAAAATCGACCTGGTTTCAGAAATGTTCCGTCAATGCCCCGCCCCGGTGGTCATTGATACGGCCGGTAAATACGGAGCTGGACTGGCGCTGGAGGTCATCGGTCATTCCCTCCGCAAACTGGGCGTGCCCCCACAGGACGTGATCATCAGCAATAAGCTCGGCTGGTATCGAGTGCCCCTTAGCGGCCCCGAACCGACGTTCGAGCGCGGCACTTGGGCCGGAATCGGGCATGATGCCCAACTGCGGATCAGCCACGACGGCATCCTGGAATGTTACGAGCAAGGCTGCGAACTTCTGGGCGAGGGCTACACGTCACAAATCGTCTCAGTTCACGACCCCGACGAATACCTTGCCGCAGCCAAGACGCCAGCCGAACGCCAGCGCCGCTTCGAGGATGTGCTTGGGGCCTATCAGGCATTGTTCGAGCTGAAAGCCCGCAATGTGGTCAGGGCGGTGGGCATCGGAGCCAAGGACTGGCGGGTCATTCGTGAGGTTGCCGGGCATGTGGACCTGGACTGGGTGATGCTTGCTTGCAGTCTAACGGTGTATTCGCATCCGGCGGATTTGCTCGATTTCATCAGTCATCTTCGCTCCTCAGGGGTGGGCATAGTTAACTCCGCTGTTTTCAACGCGGGGTTTCTAACTGGTGGCAAGTGGTTTGACTACCGCCTGCCCGATCCGCTCAAAGAGGCGCACTTGTTCACGTGGAGGCAGAAGTTCTTCGCCGTTTGCCAAGACTTCGGCGTCACCCCGGCCGATGCCTGTGTGCAATTCGCCCTCGCTGTGCCTGGAATCGCTGCCGTGGCGCTCAATTCCGCGAGACCGCTGCGCATTCGGGCAAACGTCGAGAGCACTCGAACTCGGATACCCCGGGCCTTCTGGGAGACGATGAAACATCACAGCTTAATCCTCCCTGACTCGCCTGTCTGAGGCTGCCAGCCTGCTCAATCGATTCTTTTTCAGGTTGAATTTTGCCGGGTTGCGGGCACATTCCCGCCGCATGCATCATGGAAGTCAGCCTGATTTATCACCTCAACCCCGGGCTGGGCGATGACTTGGCTGCTCATCGACAATTCCAATACCCGCACCAAGTTTGCGCTTGGCGACGCGCATGGGCTGGGTGAGTGGCGTGGCTTACTGGATACAGCGGAGGTTTCCCGGGACTCCTTGACAACCTTGCTGGATGGACTCGCGTTCCAGGCGGCCGTCATCGCCTCTGTGGTGCCGACCAAGGCACGGCTGCTCCGGGAATTTCTCGAAGCACGGGTGCCTGTTCACATGTTAGATCACCAAAGCCCGCTGGGCATGGCCATTGATTATCCGGATCCCAGCCAAATCGGTGCGGACCGGCTGGCCAACGCGGTGGGAGTGCTGGCCTGCCACGGGGTGCCGGCGGTGGTGATTGATTCAGGCACGGCGGTGACCTTCGACATCGTATCGTCGGCACCGGCCTACTGCGGGGGAGTGATTGCGCCGGGCTTGGGTGCGATGACCCGCTATCTGGCGCAGCACACCGCGTTGCTGCCGGAAATCGTATTGGCCGAACCGACGTCGGCGATTGGCAAATCCACGGTTCATGCGATGCAGGTGGGAGCGGTGATAGGTTACCGTGGGTTGGTTAGGGAGATATTGCAGAGGATTTGCGCCGAACTGCCAGGCCAACCGAAAATCATCGTCACCGGAGGCGATGCTCAACTCATCGCCAATGGCATGCCTGAAATTCACGCGGTGGACCATCACTTGACCCTCGAGGGGATTCGTCAAGTCGCGCTGGCCGTCTATCCTGCCGAGCATCGGAAATTGTGAAAGGCCACGCTCTGGTAAGCTGTTTGGCTATCCGGTAGTCGCCAACTCCCAAGAAATATTCCCTTTTCAATCCCCCCATCGCACCTTACCCCATGAATCCATGTTCTCCTTCACAATGTGACTGCAATCCGGGCATGGCCCGGCGCGATTTCCTCCAATTGGCGGCGCTTGTAGCTGCGGGGACGGCATTGCCGCGAACGTCGGCGATGGCGGGTCCATTCGACAAAGCTGATTTTGAGAAGTTGGTACCCTCAGATAAGAAGTTGGATCCCGACTGGATCAAGTCACTATTTGCACGTGGTGAGCCCACCGTTTATCGCAATGAGGAACTCGACTACATCGGCATGCCGGTGGGAGGCATTTGCGCCGGCCAACTATATCTCGGCGGCGACGGACGACTGTTGCTCTGGGATATTTTCAACGCACCCGTCCTGAGCGGATTCAACGAATACCGCGGACCCAATTACGCCAAGCCGCGAAAACCCACCGCGCCGATAGAACAGGGGTTCGCTATCAAAATTTCCGAAAGCGGAAAATCCGTGGTCCGCCGACTCGATAAGAGTGGCTTTCCCGGAGCCACCTTTTGCGGGCAATATCCCATCGGAACCGTCAACTATCATGACCCGGCCTGCCCGGTGGATGTGAAACTGGAGGCATATTCGCCTTTCATTCCGTTAAGCCCAGAAGACTCGGGCCTGCCAGCGACGGTGATGGAATATACACTAACCAACACATCTGCTGAAGCACTCAAGCTAGAACTCGCCGGCTGGATCGAAAATGCCGTCTGTAAATTCAGCAAACCCACGGCTGGCATCCGCCGCAACCGGGTGGCGCGAGAGAGCGGACTGCTGCGCATGGAGTCCAGTATCCACCCGCAAGCGGGCATTATTGATAAGGACCACCCAATTCGCCCGGACATAGTTTTCGCCGATTTCGAGGGGGATACATACGAGCCTTGGACCGTGGAAGGAACGGCGTTTGGCTCACGCCCAGCCAAGCTCTCTGAGCTGCTTCCAACTCAATCTCCCAAGACAATCAACGCACACGGCCAGGGCCTCGCCAACAGCTTCACCTCGGCACCAGGCACCGGCGGTTCAAAGGAGAGCGCTACCGGCAAACTGACCAGTCCTGAGTTTACTATCGAACGGAATTACATTCGCTTTCTTATCGGCGGCGGTGAGGACCCCAAACAATTGGGATTGCGATTAATGATAGACGGGCAAGCCGTGCGCTCGGCCACCGGCCACACGGCACACCAATTGCGCACGGATTTTTTCGACACCAGCGAATTGATCGGTCGCAAAGCGCGACTGGAGATATTTGACAACTCAAGCGGCGGTTGGGGGTCTATCGGCGTGGATTATATGATCTTCACCGACGTGGCTATTCCTCCGGATGTTCTGGCGAGCGCCGCGGATTTCGGCACATTAAGCATGGCATTGCTCACTCCTGAGACCACCGATCGAGCCTGCGCCGATGCCGGTGATGCGAGCCCGGAGGCGGTGTTTGAAGCATTGAAGGCAGGGAATGAAACAGCAGCCGAAATGGCCGTGCCCGCGAGGCTGATCGGCGCGTTGGGGCGGAGTTGGACGCTCAAGCCCGGCGAAGCGTGTAAAGCTACATTTGTAATCACCTGGCATTTTCCGCAGACGACTTACACCCCTCGATTGTTCAACGATACGTTTCACCTCATCACAGACATTGATAAGCTCAAACGTTATTACGCCAAAAACTTTCGCGATGCTAACGAGGTGGCGGTTTATGTGGCCAAAAACTTTACCCGCCTCTCCGGCGAGACCAAGAGCTGGCGCGACACGTGGTATAACTCCACTTTGCCGCACTGGCTGCTCGACCGCATGCTGATGAATGTGTCCGCGCTGGCCACTACCACCTGTCATCGCTTTGACAATGGCCGCTATTGGTTTTTCGAAGGCTCATATTGTTGTCAGGGAAATTGCACCAGCGTTTGGTTCTATACCCAAGGTCCGGGCCGGCTTTTCCCCTCCATTGAGCAATCCATCCATGAAACGCAGCACTTTGTTGATGGCATCGGGTTTGATCCGAAAACCGGTGG
>CAIQXC010000712.1 GCA_903875675.1 Akkermansiaceae bacterium | reverse complement strand
CGACGTGACACCGCAGGAAGTCCGCCTCATGCTTGAAGAGTTGGCGGAAAACTTTCCGGTCCTCACGCCCACGCCGAGCTTGGTATTTCGGGCCCTTGACCTCACCAGTCGTTACCAAATTCGATACTACGATGCCGCCATCATCGCCGCCGCTCAGGAACTCGGCTGTCAAACCCTCTATTCGGAAGATCTCAATCACGGCCAAACCTATGACACGGTACAAGTCATCAATCCCTTCCTGTGAGATTCAGACAACCGTTTGATCCGTTATGGTCACCTTGTCATGGTGCGATTTCATGGAAGAAGGGGCTTGTGGTGGGGGACGGTGCCATCACGCAAGCCACCTATAGGCACGAGGCGCGAGTGGCGCGTCAATGCCTGAAGTGGCGGAAGCTGGTGAAGATCATGGCCATGCCGGCGGCGTCGGCGGCGGCGATGACTTCCTCGTCGCGGATTGAGCCGCCGGGCTGGATGCAGGCGGTGGCACCGGCGTCGATGGCGCTTTGCAGGCCGTCGGCAAACGGGAACATGGCGTCGGAGGCGACGATGCTGCCTTTGAGGTCGAGGCCGGCTTCGCGGGCTTTCCAGACGGCGATGCGCGAGGAATCCACGCGGCTCATCTGGCCGGCGCCGATGCCGAGGGTGCGGTCGGTGTTCGTATAGACGATGGCATTGGATTTGACGTGTTTGACGATGCGCCAGCCGAAGCGCATGGCGCGCATTTCGTCCTGGGTGGGCGGGCGTTTGGTCACCACGCGGCTTTCGAGGTTATCCAGGCCGAGGGCGGTGTGGTCCCGTTCCATGACCATGATTCCACCCGGGCAGGAGCGGATGACGGGGGATTTTTTTTCAACGAGATAGGCGTCATTCATTTTCATGAGACGCAGGTTTTTCTTTTTTTGGAGCAGGGCGCGGGCGTCGGCTTCAAATTCCGGGGCGATGATCACATCGGTGAATATTTCGGAGATGACGCGAGCCAGGTCGATGGTTAAGGGGCGGTTGCAGACGATCACGCCGCCAAAGGGTGCCTGGCGGTCGGTTTCGAAGGCTTTTTTCCAAGCCAGGCGGAGGTCATCGTCGTCCTGGCCGACGCCGCAGGGGTTGGTGTGTTTGAGGATGGCGACGGTTGGGCGGACGAAGTCGAGGATGAGATCGGCGGCGCTTTCGATATCGATGATATTGGTGTAGCTGAGTTCCTTGCCCTGGATTTTGGAGAAGTACTTGCGGAAATCGCCGTAGAGGGCGCATTTCTGGTGGGGGTTGTCGCCGTAGCGCAATTCCTGTTCCAAGGGCAGGCTGAGGGAGAAATTGCTGCAAGTGCCGCTGCGGCACTGGCCGAGGAAGTTGGTGATGGCGGCGTCGTACTGTGAGGTGCGCAGGAAAACTTTCACAGCCAGTTGCTCGCGGAAACCCTTGGTGGTGCTGCCCTTGTGCGCGCCCATTTCCTCAATCACCCGTGGGTAATCCGCCGGATCCACAATGACCGTCACACTGGCGTGGTTTTTGGCGGCACTGCGCAGCATCGAGGGGCCGCCGATGTCGATGTTTTCGATGGCCTCGGCAAGCGTGACGTCAGGTTTGGCAATGGTTTCCTCAAACGGATAGAGGTTGACCACGACCAGATCGATGGGCGGGATGGCATTTTTTTTCCCTTGGGCAACGTGGTCTGGATCATCGCGGCGTTGGAGCAAGCCGCCGTGGATTTTGGGGTGGAGGGTTTTGAGGCGGCCGTCAAATAACTCGGGGGCTCCGGTGTACTCGGAAACGTCGATGACCGGCAAGCCGGCGGAGCGCAAGGCTTTGGCGGTGCCACCGGTGGACAGCAGTTCCACCCCGAGGACATGCAGAGCGGTGGCAAATTCGGCGAGCCCGGTTTTGTCTGAGACCGAGAGAAGTGCACGAGTGATGGGCATGGCTGGAATTCTACGCGGGGGTTGACTGGCGGGCGGGAGCCCTCCTGCGGCAGTGCGTAGCTGAGGATGGGGCACTAGGCAAGCGGGATTTGATTGGGCCTGGGGCAGCTTGCCTCGGGAGCGCTGACGGGCCGGTCACCCGAACGGATTGATCACAGGAACGCCGCACAGGATGAAGTCGCTTCGTTGCAGGTGGCGACTGTGAGCCCATGGGTGAGCGCGGTGGCGGCGATCAGGCTATCGCTGACGGCCAGCGGCGTTTTGGCAGTGATGCGGCCCCAGCAATCGGCCACGTCATCGGTGAACGGCAGCACGTTATCGCCGAAATCCTGCCTGAGAGTGTCAAGCCAACGCTCGATGATGGCAGCTTGGAGCGGATCTTTGGGCCTGAGGCGCTCGATGCCCTTGCGGATTTCGCCGAGGGAAATGACGCTCACAAAATGCCGTTGGCCGAGGGTGGTTGCGGCCCAACGACGGACTCTGGCATCGGCCTTCCCGCCTTGGCGCACCTGTGAGTCGGTTCTCTCCGAGGCTGATCACCTCCTCGCGCCAGAGGGTTGCGCCACCCTGCGCCTCGCCTGCCGCCGCGGTGCCTTGCGAATTGTTGCCATGGGTGGTGATGCTTTCCTGCCGGTCCTGGACCTGCTCGACAAGTATGCGGACGTGCCGATGAGTGTCGCCGACGCGTGTTTGGTCCGCCTCGCGGAAACCCAGCCCGATCCGCATTGTGAATAACACGTTGCATTCGAGCCCCTGGTTCAGCAGCTTGAAACCTGCAGCCTGCTGCCTAATGCGCGATTCGGGCTTGCAGGTGAAGGAAAAGCCACTAACGTTCTCGGCGATGCATTCCGTTGAAATCCCCGCCCTGATGGCCGCCCTGAGGTGGCGCTACGCAACCAAGAGTTTTGATGCCGACCAGAAGATCCCGCAAGACGTGTTCGACGCCTTGCTCGACGCGCTGGTGCTCGCTCCGTCGTCGTTTGGCATCCAACCCTGGAAATTCATTGTCGTGCAAGACCCGGCGCTGCGTGCAGAACTGCAGCCCGCTTCGTGGAACCAGCCACAGGTCACCGAGGCATCCCATTTTGTCGTCCTTGCCGCCCGCGAGACCGTCGCCGCTGCCCAAGTGGACGCTTGGATCGCCCACATCGCCAAGGTGCGCGGCGTTCCCGAGGCCAGCTTGGCCGACTACCGCGGCCGCATGACCGGTTTTCTCGCAGCCATGGATGACGGCCAGAAATTTGCCTGGGCCAGCCGCCAGACATACATCGCATTGGGCCAGTTGATGACCAGTGCCGCGCTGTTGGCAGTGGATGCCTGCCCGATGGAGGGAATCTCGCCACCGGCCTATGACCAAATATTGGGCTTGGTGGGTAGCGGCTACCGCACGGTGGTGGCCTGCGCGCTGGGCTATCGCAGCGCCGACGACAAGTACGCGTTGGTGCCCAAGAGTCGCTTTGAGCGCACGCAGGTGGTGGAATACCGGTGAGGCGGCGGTGAGATCCGCTGTTTCCGGTGGTTGACCGGGTCGCTGGAGCTTGCTAGCGTCCGTGCCCCGTCATGAGCGCCGCCCCGAATTACAAAGTCACCCTGACCCTTCCACAGACGAACTTTCCGATGCGGGGGGATCTGGTGGAAAACGAACCCAAACGCCTAGCGCGTTGGGAAAACGAGGGCTTGTACGAAAAAATCATTGCCCGGCGCCGCGCTGGGAAGTCCCCGGAATTCATCTTGCACGATGGTCCGCCGTTTGCGAATGGCGACGTGCACATGGGCACGGCGCTGAACAAAGTGCTCAAGGATTTGGTGGTAAAATCCAAGACGATGGCGGGGTTCACCGCGCCGTTCATCCCGGGTTGGGACTGCCACGGGCTGCCCATCGAGTTCAAGGTGGTGAGGGAAACCGCGGGGCTGGAACCCGGCGAGATCCGGCGTCGTTGCAGTGAGTTTGCACAGAAGTTCATTGCCATCCAACGTGCGTCATTCCGCCGCCTCGGGGTCTTCGGCGATTGGGATAACCCCTACCTAACTATGAATCCCGGCTACGAGGCGAGCATCCTGCGGGTCTTCGCCAAACTCGTGGAAAACGGCGCGATCTATCAATCGAAAAAGCCCGTCCAATGGTCCTACGGCGCTCAAACCGCCCTCGCCGAGGCCGAAATCGAGTACCAAGACAAAGACAGCCCCGCCGTCTATGTGCGGTTTCCTCTTGTCAGCGGCCCGCTTGCAGGGCAGGCCAGCATGGTCATCTGGACGACCACCCCGTGGACGCTGCCTGCCAACCTCGGCATCGCCCTCAATCCGGAATTCATCTACACCGTCGGTCGCTTTGAAAACAACGGCCGCAGCGAAACCCTGATCGTCGTCAACGAACTCGTCGCCGATTTCTCCGCCAAAACCGGTTTCGTTCTAACTGAAACTCTAGCTTCGCTCAAAGGCCACGAGTTGGATGGCCTCGAGGCGCAGCACCCGTTTCTCGACCGGGTTTCCAAAGTGATCCTCGCCACCTTCGTGACCACCGACACCGGCACCGGCGCGGTGCACATCGCCCCCGGCCACGGTGCCGACGACTACGTGGCCGGCCAGAACAACGGCCTCGGTGTGCTTTCGCCGGTGGACAACGAAGGCAAGTTCACCGCCGAAGTGGGCATCGCCGAACTCGTCGGCGTGCATGTCTTCAAGACCAATGCCCGCATCATCGAGATTCTATCCGAACGCGAGAATCTGCTAGGCCAAGAGACGATCCGCCATTCCTATCCGCATTGCTGGCGCTCGAAGACGCCGGTCATCTTCCGCGCCGTCGAGCAATTCTTTATCTCGTTGGAAACATTGCGCGGTGAGGCGTTGGCGGAAATCGAGGCGGTTGAGTGGTTGCCGGGCTGGGGCCGCAACCGGATCCACAGCACGGTGGAGAGCCGCCCGGATTGGTGCATCTCGCGCCAGCGGACATGGGGTGTGCCGCTGCCGGTGTTTTTCGAGCCTGACGGCCGCGCCATACTGTCCGCGGAGTTGGCCCACAAGGTTGCCGATCTCGTGGAAACCGAGG
>CAIQXC010000711.1 GCA_903875675.1 Akkermansiaceae bacterium | reverse complement strand
TTCTGCGGGCCATACTGCAGCCCGACGGGTAGCTGCCAGAACGGAATCTGGATTTCGTCTTCCTTGCCATACTTGTAGAAGTCCTTGTTGGGCTTGGCAGATAGAAACGCCAGGTCCGCTTCCGTTCCCCATAGATGCTCGGGCAGGGTGAAGTCATGGGCATACTTCGAGCGCGGGGCACCGGTCATGTACAGGGTTTTGAGTGGCGCGGTGAAGGCCAGCGCGAGCGAGATGCCCGCGTCGGTCGCATTCAGCGATTCATGGCCTGGCGGGAAGGAAAAGGCCCCCGACGCCTGCCGGTAGAGATCATACGACCAGCGAAAGCGCTGCTGCGTCTGGTAATACATATCCGGGTTGTATTCGAGCATGTATGCACCGGCCAGACTGTCCCAGATGACCTCCCAGTTGTATTCCCTGGACGGCCAACTGGTGAGCGCGGTCATGGAGAGGTATTCATTGGCCCGCTTGTAAATCGTGGCATCGCCCTTCGCACCGCTGGCGACATGCATCACCGCGGCGGTTGCCCCGTCGCGACCGCCGGACCGGAAGACGTGCCAGGGGCGTTGGTCGGCAACGGGGATGGTGCCGTGGCCGGCAAAGCGGTACCAGTGTTTGAGCGCGCCCAGCAGGGTTTTTTCATCAACGTTGACTCCGCACACCTTGCACATCACCAGGGTCAACAACACCTGGTTGCCGGCGGAATGAAGCATGCCACCACCAGCCTCATAACTGGGACTGAATTCATAATCCCAATGACCCCAGCCAATGTTGTATAACTGCCGGCGTTGGGCGTCATCACAGTAGTGCTGCAGGATCGGCAGGACGGAGCGGTCCCCCGTGCGGAGGTAGTACTCGGCACACGCGATGCCGTTGTAGCCGTTGTCCCAGGTCATGCTGCCGATGCCCGTGATTCCGCCATCCGGTTTCAGGAACTGGGAGAAATACTCCTTCACGCGTGGGACATACCGGTCATCGCCGGTCGACAGGAGGAACAGACACGCGAGGCCATTCATGAAGCCGTGCCCTTTCAACCGATCCTTGCCGGAATAGAATTCCGCCGCCCGCCTGATGATCGTCTTCGATTTCTCGCAATTCAACGGGAAGGTTTTGCTGTATGCTCCCAACACCGGGATCGTGACGGTCACCTGTTTGGGCGCACCGTCTTTGCCCGGCTTGATGTCAAAGGTCAGGACCCCGTCGGTGGCCTCGGCCTCCGTCAGCGCCGTGCCAAGCACTACCAGCGGATTCTTCCCTTCGAGCTTCGCGCCGTTGATGCCCAGAACGACATCGCCCTTGCTGAACTTGCCGGAGGCCGGGGTGTTCGGCTGAATGCTCTCTACGGTGACCTTTACCCCTGGATAGATACGCGCCTCGATCCCGGTGGCCCCGATGGGTCCCATCTCGGACTCCGCGTTGGGATTCGGACGCATGCCATAGAGCTGCGGCTCCGTATAGTATTCCGCTGCTCCCTGCGCGGCCGCAGGGACCAGCGCCATGATGCAAGCCAGGGACACCGACCACCAAGGTCCCGCTCCGCGTCCATAACCGTTGTTCTTCCGAGTATTCATGTTCGTGCTTTTATTGTGTTCGTGAAAAAATAACCTTCTTCTGTTTGCCTGGGGCCGGAGCCGGCCCGACGCGCACGTTGTCGAAGAGGTTGTGATCATAGGTGCTGGCCAGGAACGCCATGCCCTTGCCGCCGGACTTATCGGTGACAGCGGCTAACTTCTTGTCGTCCACGGCACCCGAAATCCGGTCACCGTACAATTCCAACCACAGATGATGCCAGTCGGCCGGCTTGAATCCTTCGATCTGGCCGGCTGCGAGAGAAGTTTCCTGCCAGTTGAGTTGCCAGTGGCCGTCACGCGTCAGAATCCAGCGGTAGCCCAGCTTTTCGCGGTCGGCATAGCGTCCGCCGATTTCAACATCGCCGCCCGCCAGCAACACGTCGGCTTCGATCACACAGTCCTGCCAGTTCACATCTCCAAACAGCGTGTGGGGTTTCAGCAATTTCGCGAACCACAGAATGCCTTGCGCGGGTACGATTTGCGCCAAGCAGGATCCTTCCTTCGGCGATTGACACACCTCGAACGTGCCCTTCTGGTCGAAAAAATAGCTCGGCGTGTCGCCGGCGTGATAACTCTCGAAGTTTTCCTCGAACGGGAAGGGGAAGGGTTTTCTTGGCGGAGGTGTGCCAAAGGAACCTTTCTTTTGCCCGGTCGTGCTGGTGAGGGTGTAGATCGCATCCGGCTCGAGTTCGATTTCGACTTCATTGTTAGAAACGGACAGCGGCGGTTGTTCGATGAATTGGGCCGCCGCTGTGGATTTCCACACGTGGACCGGACCGGTTTTCAGCCCCGTCACCACGGTGAGTTGGATGGTCCGCCTCTCGCCGGTCACGATGATCACCGACCAGTCGCCGGTCTTGGGTTCGTGCAAGGCCACATGACTGCCGCGCCAGGTGTTGGTGTCCATCTGGCCGCAGGCTCCATCCATATAGATCCAGCCCAGATCGGCAAACTGCGTGGTGTGCGCGAGCGCCCAGATCGCCGGCCAGACGGTGTAATGCCCGCACCACGGCGTGTCGGCCTGCATCGCTCCGGTATCGGCCCAACTGATCTGGTCGTAGATCGAGTCAATGGGACACCAGATTTCGTATTTGGTGACGCGGTCGCGGGTATAGATTTTGTTCATCAGTCGGGCCAGATAGAGTGCGCCCTTGTCGCCCCACTGGGCGCCGGACTGGCTCCATTCCTCGCTTGCCCACAGCGGCTTGCCGGAGCGCTTGGCTTTCTCCGTGGCGGCGGGGCTGCTCTTCTGGTCGATCTCCCACGGGTCGCGCCCATCCAGATAATGATAGCCCACCGCGCCGATCAGGCGGTCCAGTTCCGGGTCCTTTTCAAGGGTGTCGAAGATTTGCCAATGGGTGTCGTTGGTGTCCGGCGCTTGCAGTTTCACCTTGGAAAATCCGTGTGTGTTGAGGCTCGGTCGCAGGTCCTTGCGGATCCAGTTCAAGTCGGTGCCCATCTCGTTTTGGGCGGCGGCAATCCATTCCACTTCCAAGCCATAATGTTTCCGGGCCACCTGCAAAAACGCGGCGAACCAGTCGGCGGACGCTGGTGAAAACCGGTTGCCAATCCAATCGGGGTAAGCCCACGGCAGGCAGTCGAGGATAATGTTAGGATTGCGCTTGCGGGCCTCGGCCATGAGCCAAAACTCGTAGCCGCGGGGCTTGGGATCGGCCAGTTCCTCGCGGGTGACCGCATGCGACGGTTCGCTGCCGCACGTGGAGTTCTCGCCGCTGCCGATCTCCACCTTGAGATGCTGGAAACCGGCACCGAATTTCGGCTTGAACAGGAAATCCAGGATCTGGCTGCGCTGCGGCTCGGGATAGTCCGGGAGCAACCGCGTGGACGCGCCCGCACTCACCGCACCGATGCCCTCGAACACGCGCCCCGGCGAGGCGCTGTCTAGCCGGATCGCGACCACCTCTTCGCGCAAACCGTCCGCGGTTTTTTCGGTGGCCATGGAATGGGAGCACCCCGCCCCCAGGACTATCAGGCAACTTGCGGTTGTATTTTTCATGGCCACTTCGGTGATACGGTTGAGTTCATGCTTTTTCTTTATCCGTGAGTTCCCGGACCAACTCCGCGGCGCGCAAGTCGGCATGGGTGAATTGATATGTCCTCGCCAGCGCAGTCCTTGCTGCATCCATTTCACCCAACCCGTGATACGCAAGCGCCAGCAGGACGTGGTTCTCGGCATCCCGGCGGGATTGCAGGTCCTCGTCGAACACTAACAGGTCAGGCAGTGAGGTGGCGAAATAATCGACTTTCGCGGGCTCCTTGAGTTTGCCTGTGGCAAATTCCCCGAGGCTGCGGAACAATGCCAGCGCCTCGTCCTCACAGC
>CAIQXC010000710.1 GCA_903875675.1 Akkermansiaceae bacterium | reverse complement strand
TCCGCCATCGGCGGCACCTCCAGCAGAAGATGAAAATGATTGGACATCACGCAATACGACAACACCCGGCAGCCTGAAAAATTCTCATACATCCGCATATACATCCGGAACGCCTCGCATTCCCTCTCCTCAAACACAAACCGCCGATCCACCACCCGAGAGATACAATGGTAAATCACCGGCTTCGTCGCCGATCCCTTCCAACCCGCCAGCCATCTTGAACTGCGCATGTCTCCACCATACCACCGAAATCCTCACAACCAAGCTAATTCTCTACAATTTATCTGTCACCTTGTAATGTTCATCCATGGAATCATGCTAGCTCCTAGACACTGTCAACCTTAAAAAAATGGCATGTTATCTGGCATCTTTAACTTTGTTGTCCTGCACCCAGTTTTCTTTGCCCAACGCCAATAGGCTGGTACCAGCGGCTTTTGCAAGGAATTTGTCATGATGTCGAAATGCTTAACACCGGTTGTCCAGCCATGTCTTGTTAGCTCAATTTCTTGAATATGGGATCATTCTGCCCAAATTGGTAATCCGTCGGGAACAATGTCGGATAATCAACCCGGACTTGCTGCACGTTATGTGCACGGGCTTCCCGAGACAGACGGGTCATGGGATAGTATAGGAAATCTCTGACACGTTGCCGCACCTCTGGATCCTGAGCATCGAGCACTCTGGAATATTCCTCAACGCCCATTGTCTCCCCTAAATTCAAAAGACTGCTGTACACGATCTGGCCATATGTTTGGGCGTTCCTGTCGAGGGTCTTGAATGCGAGGGATAGTCTAAAGATTCGTGCAAGCGCAGATTTGTCCTTCGCATAGAGATTTCTGCCCTCAACTTCCAAATCAAGGCCCTGAATCTTTGCAAACTGTGTCAGGCCCGCCATATCGGTCTCGGTGAAATTGCCATACGGCATCCCGTCGTCTTTGGTTGCACAACCGACGAGCGAGACTAAGGCGAATATGCAGGCGATGTATTTCTTCATAATTTTCTTGGGAGTTGATGTCCTGCCGCCGGGCCATGGCAGGGTGGTTGGGGTTGGTGTTGTGGGGTTCATGCGTCAAAGCCACCGATGACGGGCAGCCAGAATGCTGTCGGATCTGTAGTTGTCGAGCCTAACTGCCATTCGGTGCGTTGTCATGTTCGGCATCTTGTGTCACCAATCATCCTCTGTGGGCGCTCTATGAAATAGCCTGTCGAGCGGCAAAAAGAAGTAGTTAGTCCAGTGTTCAGAGCTGCCATAAATCGTAATGTTCGATGGGAGTCTCACATTCGTGGCAAACCGATATGCCGATCCAAACTGCGGATCACCGTTGCTGTCATACGATGTTCTGTGCACTCTTTCAATGAGTTGGCGTTTGGCCTCCGCTGCCGTTCGCCGACGATATAGTTGTGCACCTTACGGTCAACGCTTCGAACGATACCGCTCCCGGCCTTCAGAAGAGTAGCCCGTTTGTTTCGTTCTCCTGATAGCCACGAATACCCGGGCATCTTATAGCTCAGCAAGTCAACTGCCTTCGAAAGCTCCCTCTTCCATCCCACCACAGCCAATACTTCGGGAACCGCCTCATCTTGTTTCGTGCAGCACCATCCCAGTATACTCTGCTTGAGAGACAGCGCTGCCAGAGCAGGCTCATTTACTAGTGAACACGAGTTATCTCCGCGTAATTGGTCGTAAATTGCCTTGGCAGGGAGCTGCCGAAATACGAGCCAACCCGCTGTTGCGAGCGCCAGTAGGATCAAGCCGGTAATGAAGTGCTTCATTTTCAACGAACGTCAAGCGCTGGCAACCCCACCAGCGGGGGTTAACGTCGAGACGGGGTTAGAGTTTGAAATACTGGGAATCATTTTGGAGTGAGGGACCCAGAAGACGTTTTCTGCTTTGTACTCGTCGGGGTCCTCAGCGTTGGCCCCGGCGTAGTCACCCTTGCCCGAGACGAGCTTGGCGCGGTGTTCCTCGAAGGTGTCGGAGATGTACTTGAGGAAGATCAGGCCCAGGACGACGTGCTTGTATTCCGCCGCGTCCATGTTGTTGCGTAACTTGTCAGCGGCGAGCCAGAGCTTGGCCTCGAAGCCGATGGTGGCGGAGGACACGTCTTTGGGGGCAGCGTTGCGTTTGGCGGGCATTGGGGGATGCGTGAGGTTGCACGAGTAGGCAACCCGACCGCTGAGCCACCGTTGGACGGAGGCTATCGTCGGACCTAGCTTTTTTGTAGGTGAAGGTGAATCTTCCCAACCGCTTGGGCCGCCGAATTCGGGCAGTATTCGGGATGCGCTAGAAAAAAGCGTTAGACTTTTCGTTAGCCTTAGCGCTTAATCCCTTTATTTTTAAGGGGTTGCAGTGGTGGCCCGAGACGGATTTGAACCATCGACACGCGAATTTTCAATCCGCTGCTCTACCAACTGAGCTATCGGGCCATGACACAGCCACCCTTGCGGGCGGGACGGGAAAGTGGCGGAGGGCGAAGGGTTTGACAATCAGAAAGTGAGAAATCGGCGATTATTTTAGCCGGGTGCTGGGGCCGAGGCGGTTATTTGAGGAAAACTTCGCGGGCTTTGGCACCCTCGCCGGGGCCGACTACGCCGCGTTGTTCGAGGATATCGACCATGCGAGCGGCGCGGGTGTAGCCGAGGCGGAGGCGGCGCTGGAGCAATGAGGTGCTGGCCTTGCGTTCTTGCCGGACGACTTCGATGCACTTGATGATGAGCTCTTCGTCGGCTTCCGAAACATCATCATCCTCGTCGCCATCCTCATTGATGGACGATTGGATGTCGGTCTCATATTTTGGCTCACCCTGTTTGGCGCAATGATCGACGATGCGCTCGACTTCGGCGTCGGACAGGTAGGCGCCCTGGGCACGTTCGAGTTTGGCGGAGCCGGGCGGAAGATAGAGCATGTCGCCCTTGCCGACGAGTTTGTCGGCGCCCTTGGTGTCGAGGATGACGCGGGAATCGAGGGCGGAGGAGACCTGGAAGGCGATGCGGCAGGGGATGTTGGCCTTGATGATGCCGGTGACCACGTCGGCGCGGGGCGTTTGGGTGGCGATGATGAGGTGGATCCCAGCGGCGCGGGCTTTTTGGGCGATGCGTGCGATGCACATTTCCACGTCGGCCGGGGCCGTTTGCATGAGGTCGGCCAACTCGTCGATCAGGACGACGATGTAGGGGAAGCGGTCCGGGATTTGGTCGTCATCGGGGATGAGGTCTTCGAGGTCCTCCTCCTCGCCGAGATCTCCGGATTCCAAGGCGCGGGCAATTTCCTCGATGGCGGCATCATCGACCAGCGGTTCGGGCTTGGGCGGCGGGGCGTCAGGGGATTTTTCGGGACGCGGGCGGTTGTTGAATCCGTCGAAATTGCGCACGCCTTCCTTGGCGAACATGCGGTAGCGTTTTTCCATCTCGTTGACGACCCATTTGAGGGCGGCGACGGTCTTTTTGGGGTCGGTGACCACCGGCACGACCATGTGAGGCAGCTTGTTGTACATCTGCATTTCGACCACCTTGGGGTCGACCATGATGAAGCGGAGTTCGTCGGGGCCGAACTTGAAGAGGATGGAGGCAATGATTGAGTTGATGCAAACCGACTTGCCGGAGCCGGTGGCACCAGCGACGAGCAAGTGGGGCATGGCCGCCAAATCTCCGATGACGGTCTTGCCGTAAACGTCCTTGCCGAGGGCCAGCGGGATCCTTTTCTTGGCAGATCGGAAGTCGGGGTCATGCAACAATTCATGCAGGGGCACAGCGACCTTGAGCGAATTCGCCAGCTCGATGCCAACCGTGTCCTTGCCGGGAATCGGCGCTAGAATATTGATGCGCTCGGCACAGGTGGCCCGCGCAATGTCCGCCTCAAGCTGGGAAATGCGCGACACCCGCAGCCCGGTGGACGGATAGATTTCGTAGCGGGTGATGGTCGGGCCGCGGGTGATATCACCGGCGGTCACCTCGATGCCAAAGGCTTTGAGGGTTTCGATAATGGTTTGCTGGGTGTAAAGCAGCTCGGCGCGGTTGGCCTCCGGAGCGTCCTCGACTTCTTCCGCGTCGAGCAAGTCGAAGCCCGGCAATTCGTAGTCCTCGAAGCCCGTGACCGAAAGCGATTGATGGCCGGACTTTTTGCGCTCGAACGGCCTGGCACCGGAGGTAGCCGGATTGGCACTGCGGCGCTGGGAGGCATCGATGATTTGAGGCGGCGGGGTATCGCGCAACGGCAGCAGACCTTGGAGGTCGCCCTCGTCGGCAACCTTGGCGGTGGCGGCGGCGGCCGTGGACGAGGCTTCGCGATCTTTGCGGCGCCGCTCGCGCTGGCGTTCGCGCTCAGCAAGCATCGCGGCCTCACGGGCGGCCCCTGGGTCCACCTCGATGCGGCCAGCCCGCCATTCCTGAAAACGCTGGTGGCAGTGATGATAACAGATTTTGATAAATCTAACGGGCGTTTGGTTGGCCAGCAAGATCAGGGCGATAAAATAGGCCGTGGAGCTCAACAGCAGGGTACCGGTGCGGCCGATGAGTTTGGAGAGCAGCGAGCCACCCAACACGCTGCCGATCACCCCGCCCGGGCCGTAGTGGTTTTTGCAGCGCCCCGCCCACTCGACGAAAAACACGTCTGCGGTGTGCAGAAAACAGGCGCCGGCCACCAGCAAGACCACCACGCCGAGGATCAACTTCGGCCACAGGTGCCTGTCAAAGACCATTTTGACCACGCCGAACCAAATGAAGGAGACCGGTATCAGACAGGCCGCCCCACCGAAGAACAAAATCTGCGCAAAGCCCAGAACCCCACCCACCGGACCGATGAAATTGGCCCCTCCCTTGCCGGATTTCTCAGCAAAGGCCTCCAGCAATCCCCATCGCGGCAAATCCGCCGGACTGTACGAAACCAGCGCCAGCAGCAACACCACGCCACAAACCACCAGCACGATCCCAATGATTTCATTGGACCACTTCCGGGGCTCCGGCAGCACCGCGCGTTTCTTGTTGTCCCTCATTCCCATGTGACTGGCTTCCCAGCGACTCTGGTCGTTTTTCGCCGCGAAGCAAGATTGATTTGCCGAACGCAATAATCAGGAACTCATAATCAATAAGGTCAGGAACGGTGAAGGTGGGGGTCTTGGTCTGCGCGGACCTGGGGTTCTGCCCATCCCGGCTTGGGCAGCGGGTGCCACAATTTCTCCGCATCCATCGCTTAGGCATTGACTCGCAGCGCCGCCGCGTTGAGCCTGCCCGCCCGCTCCCACCTACCGTCCATGAAACTCTTACCTCTTTGCCTGAGCCTCTGCCTCGTGTCTGCCATCGCCTGCAAACACAAAAGCGAAATCAAAAGTTACGACGTCGCCAAGGATGCGCCAGCCGCCGCAAGCGAAACCGCAAGCCCAGCCGACCCTCACGCAGGGATGCCCGGCATGACGCCGGGGGCTCCCGTTGGCGGCGATCCGCACGCCGGCCTGAGTGCCGAGCAATTGGCGGCAGCGGGTGCGGGGCTATCTGCCACACCGGAGTTTGTTGACAGCGCGCCGGCCCATTGGAAGAAGCAGGCACTCTCGCCAATGCGTCTGGCGAGCTACCACGTGGAGGGCGATGGCGGTGCCATGACGGATATTTCCTTTTCGATCCTGCGCCGGGCACCCGGCAGCACGCTCGCCAACGTCAACCGCTGGCGCGACCAACTCGGCCAACCCCCGCTGGACGAGGCCGCCCTCAAGACCCAGTCGCAAGCCATCAAGTCGTCCTTCGGCGATGCCATCGCCGTGGATATCGAGGGAATCACCCCCGCTGGCGACCCGCTCAAGGACGGCCGCCTGATCGGTGCCATCGCCGATGAGGGCGACAATGCCTGGTTCTTCAAAATGCGCGGAAATGCCGCCCTCATCGCCACGGAAAAGGCGAACTTCCTCAAGTGGATCGAAACCGTCAAGCCCGCCCCCCCGGGTGCCGCCGCGCCAGCGGCTCCGGCAGCTCCAGCCACTCCGGCCACTCCGGCCACTCCGGCCACTCCGGCCACTCCGGCCACTCCGGCCACTCCGGCAGCGGTGGCGGCCGGTGACGGCAGCCTTACATGGACGGTACCGGACGGTTGGGTTTTAGCGCCGGCAGCGGCTGCGCGTTACGCGACGTTGAGTGTGGCCGGGGCGGATGGAGCCAAAGCGGAATTGGCGATCAGTCATTTTCCGGGGGACGTGGGTGGGGACTTGGCCAACGTCAACCGCTGGCGCCAGCAAATCGGGCTGGCAGCGGTTGAGGCCGCCGCGCTGCCGCCACTGGTGACCAAGCTCAGTGCCGGGACTGTTAGCTTCTCGTTGATTGATGCCACCGGCGCGGAAGCCCGTTTGGTGGCGGCCTGGACGCGGCACGGGGCGGACACGTGGTTTTTCAAATTCAGCGGGTCGGCGGCATTGGTGGCTGCTGAAAAAGCCAAGTTCACGGCGTTCATTGAGTCGGTCCGCTTCACCAAACCCGAATGAAGACCATCCTCCGCAGATTGTTAGTTCCGCTTGCCTCATTGCGCCTCACCGTGGTGTGCTTGGCGACGGCTTTGGTGCTGGTGCTGGCCGGGACCTTGGCGCAAGTCAACATCAACCCGGTCGAAGCCCAGCAGCAGTACTTTCAGAGCTGGTTCATTTGGTGGTCTGCGGGAGGAGGAGGTTTCAAGATGCCGGTATTTCCCGGCGGGCACTTTGTCGGAGCGGTTTTGCTGCTCAATTTGATTGCGGCCCACATCCAACGTTTTTCGTGGAGTTGGAGCAAGGC
>CAIQXC010000709.1 GCA_903875675.1 Akkermansiaceae bacterium | reverse complement strand
CCACCTGCGCGGGCGAGGTGAGCAGGCGTCCGCCGGGCATGGCATCCGCCAGTTGTCGGGCACGGGAGGCATTCATCCCAGTCATGAGGCCAGTCCCCCCTGCCGTCGGGTCACTTCCCGCAGCATGCCCGGATTCGTGTTTTGGATCAAAAGTTTCACAGGATTTGTCGGTTTGGCCCTTGCTCCGTCGCGCCATGCCGAGGGAACGGGACGTCTCCTCTAGATGGTCTAGCACGAGGTTGCAGCCTCGTCCGGCGAAACATGTATGATAGGATTAAAAAGCTGACAAGTCTTTTTTCGGGATTCCGGATTTGCGTGCCGCCTAGCCTGCCCGCCGGTGCTGCGGGGCCCGGGTCGCGGTGATCGCGGTGATCGCGGTGATCGCGGTGATCGCGGTGATCGCGGTGATCGCGGTGATCCTCCCGGCTAGAGTCCTTGAACCCAGAGTCCTCGTGAAGGAGTCAAGTTTTCCAGAACCGGATGGATTGACGATTGAGGATTGTTGATTTTGGATTTTTGAAGTGAGCTTAGTTCGCGCTGAAAATCGTGTCCAAGCTCACATCAGAAATCAACATTCATCAATCGGCAATCCTCAATCGTTCGACTGAGCTCACGCCGAAGTCGTTCGACTGAGCTCACGCCGAAGTCTTCTTCACCTCTCGCCAGGTTTGAGGCTCCACCTCGCTAAAGTTTAAGTGACTGCCTGCTCCATACTCGCCCCCCGGGTTCCGTGCTTGCGTCTTGGGTCTGAGGCGCAGCCTCACTAGGAATCCACAAAAACAATTTTGGGATTTTCTTAAATTAGCCCTTGACGCCTCAGACTTGTCATACAAGCATGGCGGCGATGCGCGGTTCGTTGCCGTCGCCATCCCAAGCCCGAACCTATCGCCAGACCCATCGCCTCAACCATTATTTGCCGATAACCTAACCCTACCACTACCGTGAATATCCCGCAATTCAACCCCATCACACGCGCCATCCGCTCCACCGGCCATGGCTCCGTGCTTACCCGTCGCATCGCGCTCGGCATGGCCGCGCTCGGTCTGCTCACCCTCGGCGCTGCCAGCCAGGCGTCCGCCCAAGTCATCACCCTGACCGGAGGCGACACCGGCGAGGGCTTCGCGCCGCGCAGCGCGGTCCATGCCGCGGTGAGTTTCAACCAGACCGGCGTCGGGCCGGTCCAGGGCGTGACCTTCGACACCAACGCGAGTGCGGTCGCCATGGCTGGACAGGATGCCGGGACCTTCGGCGGCGGCGCGGACTTCACCGAGACCACGCCGGACGACACGAATCTGGGCAAGGTGTTTTTCAAGGGGTTTTACACGTCCGGCACGATGACGGCCACCGTCAGCGGGTTGATCGCGGGACGGGAATACCAGGTGGATTCGTTCATCGGCGCACTCGGTGCCGGGGATTTTCCAGACAGCAACGGCCGCTATGAAACCGTGCAGGTCTTCGCGGCCGACGGCATCACCCTGCTGGCCGGTCCTGACGCCTTCTCCATCACCCCACCCCACGTCAATGGCAACCTCTCCCCCGCCTTTGACCTGCGGCAAACATTCACCCCGACCAGTGACACGGTCCGGATCCGTTATAGCAGCCCGACCTACGCGCTGGTCAGTGGCATCGCCGTCACCTACACCCCCGCCAGCACCGACTGCAACCTGCTGAGTTTCAATTGGGGCCCATACTCCGGGGTGATCAGCGGCACCAATATCACGCTCACCCTGCCGGTCGACACGGACCTCGCGACCTTGAATCCCACCTGCACGCTGCCCCCGGGGGCAGCCGTCGCCCCGGCCTCAGGCAGCATCCCGGCCCCGGGCTTCGCCACCGCCAACCCGCGAAACTACACCGTCACCGCCGCCGACGGCATCACTCAAAAGGTCTATGCCGTCACCATCGCTTTCACACCGATCCATGTTCTGACGGGCGGCGACGCCGGCGAGGGCTTCGCGCCGCGCGCCGCGCTCCATGCCGCGGTGTGTTTCAACCAGTCCGGCGCAGGGCCGGTCCAAGGCGTGACGTTTGACACCAACGCGAGTGCCGTCGTCATGGCGGGAAATTTGCCGACCACCGGTGGCGGCGCGGACTTCACCGAGACCACGCCGGCCGATACCAACCTGGGCAAGGTGTTTAGCGCGGGGTATTACCCCAACGTCTCGATGACGGCCACCATCACCGGGTTGACCGCGGGACGGCAGTACCAGGTGGATTCGTTCATCGGCGCCATGGGTGCCGTGGACTATCCGGACAGCACGGGCCGCAATGAAACCGTGCAGGTCTTCGCGGCCGACGGCATCACCCCGCTGGCCGGTCCCGACTCCTTTTTCCTCACCCCGCCTCACGCCGGCAATACCAATGGCGGCCTCTCCCCCGCCTTTGACCTGCGGCAAGTATTCACCCCGACCGGCGACACGGTACGGATCCATTATGGCAGCCCTCACGCCGCGCTGCTGAGTGGCATCGCCGTCACCTACACCCCCGCCATCACCGACTGCGACCTGCTTGCCCTCGATTGGGGCGCAACCTCCGGGGTGATCAGCGGCACCAATGTCACCCTCTCCCTGCCGACCGGCACGGACCTGGCGACCCTGAATCCCACCTGCACAATAACCCCGGGGGCGTCCGT
>CAIQXC010000708.1 GCA_903875675.1 Akkermansiaceae bacterium | reverse complement strand
CCATCTTGGCGGCAGGATTTGGCATCCTGCCGAATCCTCTTCGGGGGAGGACGCCGATTTTAGAAGCTAAGCCATGCACGCGAAGAGTCTCCGGCAGGATGCCGGAGACAGCCGCCAAGATGGCGGCGCTCCCCTTCACCGCTGGCAGTCGGTCCTTTTTCTAATAAACTGAAGAAAAGTCAAAGCCACCCGCGATCCACCCAGACCGTCATCTCCTAACTCTACTTTGTCATTTCAACTTCCAACTACTTGATTATCAAGGAGTTGAAACTAATTGATAAATCTTCATAACTCGTTTATTATCAATAGCTTGCATTATGAAATGACAAAGTAGAGCTAACTAACCAAACACCGCCCGCCCGCCCGTCCTCACCGCCAGGCGGGCTTTTTTTCCCAAGAGAGTTTGGCCCAGATTGAGCGATTGGTGCACTAGCGTTGTCCTCGGCAGCACAGCCGACCAGAGGAAGCCAGCGCCGCCCGGGTGCTGCGGGACTTGGTGAAGAACCAGCGGCTGGGGTGAGAATCACGAGTTGGGGACGAACTGACGTATTTGCAGGGAAATTTGCTTAACTGTTCAGGATTTCAGGGTACGTTCCTGCTGTGCAGACCCTCGGTCAGATCCTGACTTTCTCCCTCCATGACGAGGTGGAAGGGCGTCCGCTTACTCCTACAAACGTCGATTTGCTCACCCTGCATCAATTCATGGGTGAAGTCATCGATCTTATCCAAGCGAAGCTACGGCATCGCCCCCGATGCCGAAAAATGGGCATGCGGTCCACTCAGCGGGTTTCATTTTCTGAGGTCATTCCGCGCCGACGCAAAATAGATGTTTTGCACCGCGCAGAAGGAGGTGCCCCGCCACCGGCACCGGTGAGGCGATGATTTGTTCGCCCATGTCATTTTGCGAGAGGATTTCGAATGGACCGCCGAGCCGAACGACAAAGACCATGCCGTCCTCACTCACCGCGTAGAGTTTGCCATCGGCAATCACCGGGGATGCATAAAATCCGCCATTTTGGCTAGGCAATTTGCCGTTCCACAATGTCTTGCCGGACGCCGGGTCGATGCACTCCACCTGCCCGTGGTCACGCAGCTGATAGATCCGATTTTTGAAAACGGCAGGAGTGGGCACAAAGGAACCGGTATCCTGCCGTTGCCAAATCCGCTGGTTTGCGGTGACGTCGCCGCTGCCGCCAAGGCGGATGCCATGCAAGCGATTGCCTCGTCCGTAAGGAATGACCGCGATGCCGTCGGCCACGACTGGTGAGGCCACGGCGGGCCAGTTATCGGTGGAATCCGGGTTGAAGTCGCCGCAGTCCCATAACAATTTGCCGTCCACTGCGGTGTGTGCGGTCAAGTGCTGGCCACCCCAGACAAGAAGGGCCTCGCGTCCCTCATGACTGATGAGCAGCGGTGTGGCGTAACCATGGTCACCTTCGGTTGGCGTCTGGTAATTGCGGGCAATTTTCCAGTGCAAATCGCCTGTGGTTTTGTCGAATGCAGCGAGGTATGACTCGCCATGATGCTGCACCGCAACGACAACGTCAGTGGTGGTGAGCACCGGAGAGATGCAGGCGTCCCAGAACAGGTCCAGCTTGCCGAAGCGTTCCTGCAGGTTGGTTTTCCAGCGCAGTTTTCCGTCGAGTTCCAGAGCCGCGAGGGTTGTGCTCTTGAAACAAACAAAAAGCCCGTGGCCATCGGTGGTGGGAGACGGGTTGCTGCTGGATCCGTTGCCATGTTTGCCGGCGATTCCTTTGCCAAGGGTCGTTTGCCAGAGTGGTTTGCCACTCCAGTCCAAAGCCAGCAGGGCATCCTCACCGCCGACTGGCGCGGTCAGGTAAATGCGTTTGTTCCAAACAATTGGCGTGGAACACCCCTTGCCCGGGAGAGGCAGCTTCCACAGCAAGCCACTGTTGGCATCCCACTTTAGCGGATAGCTGCCGGATTGGGCGCAGCCCTCATCTGACGGGCCGCGCCAGTGCGGCCAATTGTCGGTTTGCTCGGCAAGCGTCGCGGCGGCACTCATAAGCAGCGCTGCCGTTGGCAGCAGGAAGCGAGTCCACATCGCACAATCAGGCATCAGAGAGCAGCGCATGCCGGAGGTTGCAACAAAAGCGCCCGGGGTTACCAGAGAATTGCGCCGTCGCCCGGCAAACGATTTTGGACACCTGAGTTAGACCTCAAAAGCGCCGGGCGGTGAGTGCGAGGAACAAGGGGAATTCCTGGGCGGCGCGGTG
>CAIQXC010000707.1 GCA_903875675.1 Akkermansiaceae bacterium | reverse complement strand
GTCTCAGCCAGTATATTCCATTCCACACGGCCTGTGCATGGACGCCGGAAACGTATGACTTCCGCAGCGCCGCTACCATCGGGTTGATCGCTCAGTTCGATTACTTGGCTCCGGGATTTTCGATGGATGTGGCAAAAGCGTCAGTGGCAGAGGCCGCTGAGAACCGGAAGTACTGGTACGGAGACTTCTACCTTCTCTCGAATGTGTCGGCCGCTCCTGACCAGTTTATGGCCTATCAATTTCACCGCGCCGACCTCGATGAGGGGTTGGTGCTGGCATTCCGCCATTCGGAGTGCGAGTTGCTGGGGTTGATTGTCGGTCTCCACGGGCTTAAACCTGAGACCACCTACTCGGTCGAATTCATCGACGACTCGCGCCGCAAAACCCGACTCAACGTCACCGGCAAGGAGCTTGCCGAGGGAACAAACGTGCGCATCCCATCGAAAAGCGGGAGCCTGTTGCTCCGGTACAAGCCGATGACAATTCCCTCTCCCTAGAGTCCTTGAAAAAGCCAAAGTTAATGTCGTTAGGTCAAGTTTTCTTCTCTTGTGCGTTTGGCGAGTTCAGCCGAGCCGTCTTCAAGTCTTGCGTCTTGTGTCTGATGCGCAGCCTCGCTAGCGTTTACATAAACCCAGTATGATGACAGTGATCACAAGAATGATGATCAGTTATCTCCTCAAATTATGAAACCACTGATACCCGCAATCCTATCAGCCTTTGTGGCTCTCTCCGCCCACGCCGCCGAACCCATCGTCATCGCCAACTTTGAAGGCGACACCTACGGCGACTGGAAAACTAACGGCGATGCCTTCGGTGCCGGACCGGCCCATGGCGGACTGATCAACCCATGGCGCTCCGACCTGACGAAGCCCGTGACCGGCTTCATGGGCAAGGGCTTCGCCAGCTCATACTATCTGGGCGACGGGGGAACCGGTTCGCTCACCTCGCCGGAGTTTAAGATCGAACGCAAGTACATCACATTCCTGATAGGAGGAAGCCACGACGTGGAACGAGTTTGCCTGAACTTTCTCGTCGGTGGCAAGGTGGTTTCAATTTCACTATCAGTTTTGCTGACTATGGTCATGGCCGCTCCAGTGCGGGCTTCGGAAACGGAGCGCGTCTGCTGGCTATCGGACTTGAATCTCACTAAGGTGCAGCAGTCTTGTGGATCATGGAAACCCGCTGTCTGAGGTGCCTGCTTTCCGCGCCGCTGCTGCTAGGCTGCGATCTGAGCCAGGCTGATGAATTCACTCTCAATATGCTCAACAACGATGAGGTGCTAGAAGTTGACCAGGATCCGCTGGGCTGCGCTGCGGGACGCATCTCTAGCAAGGACGGTATGGAAGTCTGGGCCAAGGACATGGAGGACGGATCGAAGGCAGTCGGGTTGTTCAACAGGACCCTTTTCCCGGCCAAGGTCAGCGTCAAATGGTCCGACCTCGGGTTGAGCGCTTCGCAAAACGTCCGCGACCTGTGGCGGCAGAAGGATCTCGGGATTTGCAAAGATGAGTTTGATTCGGATATTCCGCGCCACGGTTGCGTGCTGATGCGGGTAGTACCCTCGGCTAAAATGTGAGCGACATGAACCCTATCACCTCCACAACTCTCGCCGCCCTGCTCCTCGCCTCACTGGCCACATTGCAGGCCGTGGAATCGTCCATGCCCGGCAAGCCTAACATCCTGCTGATCCTCGCCGACGATGTGGGTTATTCCGATCTCGGCTGCTACGGCGGTGAGATCGCCACTCCCAATCTCGACACTCTGGCAAACGACGGGTTGAGGTTCCGACAATTCTATAATTCGGCGCGTTGTTCGCCGACGCGAGCGAGCATTCTCACCGGACTGCACCCGCATCAGGCGGGCTTTCCCAATCTGAGCGGTCGGCTACCGAAAAATTCCGTGACCCTTGCCGAGGTGTTGAAACCTGCTGGTTATCGAACGTTGATGGTGGGCAAGTGGCATCTCAACGAGAAGAACCCGCCGACGGAGCGCGGCTTCGATGAGTTCTACGGGATGCTCGGCGGCTATAATTCCTTTTGGCAGGAACAGCCGTTTTACACGCGCTGGCCACAGGATCGAACGAAGCGCGAGTATGCCAAGGACAAGTTTTATGCCACGGATGTGTTCTCGGACTATGCGTTGGATTTCATCGGGCCAAAGAGTTCTCAGCCATGGTTCCTCTATCTCGCGTTCAACGCGGCACATTTCCCACTGCATGCACCGGAGGCCGACATCGCGAAGTATCAGGCGATGTATTTTAGAAAAGGCTGGGATGACATCCGCGAGGAACGCCTGGCGCGTCAGAAAAAACTTGGCCTCATGCCGACGGACCTGGCTTTGACGCCGCGCGGTGTCACTCCGGCGAACTGGTCGAATGCAAAGACCGGTTGGGCGGATAAGGTTATTCCCGCCTGGGATTCGCTGCCGGAGGATCGCCGCCATGACTTGGCGCGCCGCATGGCGGTGTACGCTGCCATGGTGGACCGCATGGATCTGGCCATCGGCCGCGTCGTGGCACATTTGAAAAGCACCGGCCAGTTTGATAATACCGTCATCTTTTTCCTCAGCGACAATGGGGCGTGTGCCGAGTGGGACCCGTTCGGCTTCGACACCTCCAGCGGCCCTGACAATGTGCTGCACACCGGGGCGGATTTGCACAAGATCGGCGCTCCGGACAGTTATGTCAGTTATGGCAGCGGCTGGGCCAACGTCTGCAACACGCCGTTGCGCTTGTTCAAACACTACGGCCAGGAAGGCGGAGTTCGCACGCCTCTCATCGTGCATTGGTCGGCGGGGCTGAAGGCGAAGGGTTATGCCCAAGGGCCCGGATATATCACGGATTTCATGCCAACCATCTGCGAACTGACGGGCGCGACCTATCCGAAACAAGTCGGCGACACGGAGATCTTGCCAGAGGAAGGGGTGAGCCTGCTGCCCGCCATGATCGGTAAGCCACTGCCACCCCGCCGGATCTTCATGGAACACGAGGGCAACCGCTTTGTCCGTGATGGCGATTGGAAAATCGTCGCGCTCAGCCAGAAACCGTGGGAACTCTACAACATCTCAACCGATCCGACCGAGATGCATGACCTAGCGGCCCAGCAACCCGCTCGTGTTGATGCTCTGTCAAAAGCGTGGGAGGAATGGTGGCAGCGCCTGAAGCCGCGCCAGCCACTGAAACCCAAAACCAAGCAACCGTAACACGGAGCGGTTTTGTGAACGCTGGTGGCACCACACCGTGCACGTCCGTACCCAATGCAAACACACCTACTAAACGCAATTCTCATACTGGCTGGCGCATCAGTGCTGCCTCAAAGTGTGCTGGCCGCAGGCGCTGAGCCGCGGAGAAAGCCCGCGTCTGCTGGCTACCATCCGCCATTCGCGGACAGCGGGCGAAATTACCCGACGAATCCGCCGGAATACTGGAAGGTCGAATGGTTCAAACGGTCGCAGGACCTGCTGGACACCTACCATCCAGATCTTTTCTATTTTGACGGAGGATATCTTCGGTGACCGGTTGGTGCTGGGCATCAAGAACGATAGCGGGCAGGTTTTCGTGTTCTGCAACGGCTTTAGAAATAACAGCGAGAAAACCATTCCGGATGGACAGGTCACGGTGTTGAGTCTGGTCGTCCAGCCCGACGCAAAATACAAGGTCTATGCCAATGGCACCGAGATCATGGACAATCCTAACAGAACCAGCGACATGACCGCGATCAATCCAAATTTTAATGGCGGTCGTCAGAGGGAAATCTTTCTCGGCGGGGGATCCGGCGGGTGGTCAGCTCTCAATGGCAACATCGGCGACATATTCGTCTATAAGCTTGCGCTGCCCGATGTGGAAAGACAAACATTGGAAGCAGACTTGAAGAAGAAATTCATACGAGAGTAAAAACAGAGGCAACAAAATCCACCATGAAGACAATGACCACAAGAATGATGACCGGTTACGCAACGCTCGTGCTTTGCAGCTTGACGGCTGTGCAGGCGGACAATCCAGCGGGTAAGGGCAAGAATCTCACGGACAAGACACTCGTCGTTTGGGCGAGCCCAGCCACCCTCGATCAGGGCGGTGGGAGTGCCCTAACGATGGACAATCTCAACGGGGGGTTCGATGGAATTGTCTTCGCGGAGATTATGCCAAAGGCCTGGGCACCCGGAAGTGATAGTTTCAACCGGGCTCCGAAAACCAAGGACACTTTGCCGTTGGAAGCCGCCCCGCCCGGCCAGTTTATCCAGCTCGCGATCACCTATCAGGATAAGACCGTCACGATTTATCGGAATGGCGAAAAAACCTGCGATTACAAGGTTGAGAGGACATGCTCATTCTCCGATGAGCTTGCGATTGTGTTCGGAGTGCGGCACATCAAACCGGACAACAAGAATACCTTTGTCGGAGCGATCGATGACGCGCGGGTTTATGACCGTGTCCTGACGCAAGCCGAAATCAAGACACTGGTCCCTAACAAGCCATCTGCGATCAAGCCGGTGATCTGGTTTGATTTTGAGGACGGAAAACTTTCCGACAAGACCGGCCGCTTCACCGATCTCTACGTTACCGGCAACACACATGTGAAGGATGGAAAGCTGATTCTTCCCAGCGATGGATCTTCACTTGTCGCTCTGCCTACTGGGGCGCTATCTACCCGATTTGCGGAGATTGCACCGACCCTCGTTGGCACAAAAGCCACCCAGGCTATGCCAATTGCCACCGCGGAGAAGAAAGCACCGCCTGCTCCCACCATCACGGGTCACTGGTCGAAGTCAGACCCGGGTGAGGTTCCGGAACTGGTATTGCAATCGGCTAGGCAGCTTCGCGAAAAGTACTTGGCCGATTCCTCGCGTCCCGGTTACCACTTCGCCTGCGTGGACGGGTTCTCCTGGCCGGGCGATCCTAACGGAGCGTTCTACGCGAAGGGTCGATACCATTTAATGTACTTGCGCTGGCAGACGTGGAGCCACATATCTAGCAATGACCTCATTCATTGGCGGCACCATCCAGACGCCATTGCAAATGGGGCTTGGAGCGGTGGCGGTTTTCTTGATGATGATGGTACCGCCTATCTGACCTATTGGAAACTCGGTGGTGGAAGCGAAGGGATTGGCGTGGCGAAAAGCTCGGATGCCAAATATGAACTTTGGGAGCTATTCAAAGAACCTGCAGTGAAATCCACCGCCTTCGGCATCACCGAAACCACGAATTCGGATGGGTCCATGACTGTGACCGGTTCGGCGGATCCATCAAATATTTGGAAGAAAGACGGGAAATATTATGTTCTTGGTGGCAATTGCCCGGTGCTCGACAAGTACGGACGCAAACCGGATTCCCCTGCACAATTCAAAGGGGATCATCTCTATTTGTATGAGTCGGCAAACTTGGAAAGCTGGAAATACAAAGGCGAGTTCTATGAACGCAACCCCGCGTGGACGGATGTGAGCGAGGATGATATGTGCCCGAGTTTCCTTCCGCTTCCATCGAGCCCCGATGGCGGCAAACCGAGCGGGAAGCATCTGCTGCTCTTCATCGCACACAACAGAGGCTGCCAGTATTATGTCGGAAATTACGACACAAAGAACGATAAATTCATCCCCGAAAACCACGGACGCATGACGTGGAAAGACACCACCACTTTTGCTCCTGAAGCCATGATTGATGGCAAGGGCCGCCAGATCATGTGGGCATGGTTGCACGACAATCCTCGCGATGAAAAGGAACGAGGCTGGTCCGGTGCCATGTGCCTGCCACGGCTTCTCTGGCTGGGTGCCGACAACACGCTCCGCATGAAGCCCGTCCCCGAACTCAACATGCTCCGCGGGGTTGAACAATCATGGAACGACATCAAGCTCGATGCTGGCCAAACAAAGCCGCTGCAAAATGTCATCGGTGATTCCTGCGAACTGGAAATCAATATCTCCAGTGCAACAGCGAAACATTATGGCGTGAAAGTCCGCACATCTCCCGCTGGCGAAGAAGAAACGCTGCTCTATTACGATGCGGAGAAAAAGGAACTCGTCTTCGATTCCACCAAGAGTGGCAAGGACGGACGCATGGTGGTCGAAGCCGCGCCCTTTGTCCTAGCACCAAACGAACCGCTCCAGTTGCGGGTGTTTATCGATAAGTCGATCATCGAGATATTTGCCAATGATCGGCAGGTTCTCAGCAGGCGTGTTTATCCCAGCCGAAAAGATGCACTTGGCATCGTCCTTTTCGCTGAAGGAGGACAGGCGATATTCAACAGCGTGAAGGCTTGGGAAATGATGCCGTCCAACCCTTACTGAGGTTCCGGAGTCCAATGAATTCCAAACTTATGATCACATGGTTGGTGCTAGCGCCGCTGACCGCGCTGCACGGTGCGGGCGAGCATGGCCTATAGCAACGATGGCGGCCTGACATTCACCAAGTACCAAGACAACCCGGTCTTGCCAGGTCCCGGTGTCGCCGACCGCGATCCGAAGGTCTTCCAGCACGGCGGGAAATGGTATATGGCCCTCTCCCACGCCTGGGGACCGGGGCATAGCGGCAATCTATCCATTCACCTGTACGAGTCGGCCAACCTGACCCGGTGCAGCCATCTCGGTGAGATCCCATCGTCGGTCAATTTCTGTGAGTGCCCTGACATCTTCCCCACTTATGTCGACGGCAATGAGAACAGCGTCAAATGAAACACAAGATGATGAACCTTATGAAAGCAAATAAAACGATTCAGTTAATATCCTTGGCGGCGCTTTCGGTAGGCGGTTTGGCCATTGCCGCCGAAAATGACCTGATCTTCTGGAGTTCGACGCTAGAGTCGGGTGGTCACCGGATTTATGCCACCCGCACCTCGGATGGGAAAACGTTCTCGGCGGCAAAGGTATTTCCGGATCCGAAATATAGCTGCATCGACGGCATGATGGCACTGGATGAGAACGTCGCCGCGAAGCGCTGGGTTCTGGTTTACAAGAACGAGGAGGAGCCATCAAAAGGCGGCAAGAATCTGCGCCTCGCCACCGCTCTCGCCGATTTTTCCCAGCCATGGTCGCTGGTGGAAACACCGGTTGCCGGCCCCGGCTCAACCATGCGTCCCCATGAAATGGCTGAAGGCCCGTCGTTGTTGAAGCGCGATAACCTCTGGTATCTCTACTGGGACGCGTTCGCCAATGGACACTACTCACTGGCCACTTCGACCGATCTGAAGAATTGGACAGATCGCACCGCGGAGCTGCAACTGCCGCCTAATCCGCGTCATGGCACCGTTTCCCGCATGCCGCGCTCGGCGGTCGGTTGGTTGTCAAAACCGCCTGCTCACCCATGAATACAGGGAACCGTTTCTGGCAAGCGAATTCCCGGAGCGCAAACCCGGAGACTGGAAGGACCCGCTGCACGATGGAGACCGAACCATGCCCGTGCATGCGGCCACGACTGCGCACACCTGGATCGACCTGTGGCCGTTCTATCGGGCCGGTGGAGCCCCAGAAGCGCTGGTGGATCATTCGGTCTATTCAGAACACCACCAAGCGCCTGTGGGCCATCAGTTGCGTGATGGGGGAATAGCGGGAATGGTTGCGTGTCAGCAAGCATTCATGCCTGTCTGACAACCACAGCGCTTGATTTTAACTAACATACATCATGAAACTAACAACACAATTGATCGCCCTTTTGGGGCTGGTGCCGGGCGGACTGACGGCCCGTGCGGATGTGAAACTGCACGGGGTGTTCACCGATCACATGGTCCTTCAGCGCGATATCAACGTCAGCGTCTGGGGTTGGGCCGCACCCGGTGAGAAGGTGAGCGTCCAATTCGGCGGCCAGGACCTGTCGGCTCTAAGTCTTGCCCGCCTGAAACTGTGGAAACGCATCGTTCCTGACGTCAAGGCGATCGATGACAGCCCCGCCGTCGGCTTCTATTTCGCCCGCAAGGTGCAGAAGGAAACCGGCGATCCCAAGAACATCCATCCCAGGAACAAGCGCGATGTCGGTGAACGTCTCGCACTGTGGGCCTTGGCCAAGGACTACGGAAAGACCGACCTGGTGTATAGCAGCCCGCTCTATGCGAGCCTGCAAATCGAGGACGGGAATATTCGGATCACATTCGATGGCATCGGCAGCGGCCTGATGGTCGGAAAAAAGACGGTCGCATTCAGCGAAGCCAGGATGAAATACCTCGACGCGTACCGCCAGATTTTCATTGTCTATCTGAGACTTAGAGGCAATGCTCCAGACCTCACGACACTCATCGACCAGTTGCCGAGTGCGGCGGCCGCCAAATAGACAAAATCCTCATTCTCTCCATGAACCTTATTCTGTAATAACATGAAACACGCTAACAAAATAGTTGAAGTCCGGATGATCTTGAAACGAACCCTCCCGCTGATTGCCCTGACTGGAGTGACGGCATGGGGAGGGCTCGGCAACAGGGCCCAGGCACAGACAGCTCTGGTGGCGCTCGATGCCGCCAACTTGCAGGATGGCCCGCTGGCATCATGGGATAACACCGGAAGCCTGAAGGGAGCTTTTAAGAGCGATGGTACCAACACACAGGTCAAAGTGATTGATGGCGTGAAGGCGGTGGATTTCGGCGGAAAAGACCACATGCTGGCGGATTTTAAGGCCCCGGCGGGAATTGTCGGCGACCACCCGTGGACTGTTATTGTTAAAACTCATTGCAGGAATCTGAGCGATGAGCGGACGCTTGTGTCATGGGCTAACCGGCCGGACAATTGTCTTCAACTGCAATACGGCGATTCCTCCCAGTATGGCGCACTCGGAACATGGAGCGGCAATGTGTCTGGCTGGCAAGGCAATCTCCCCGAAAAAAATGCATGGCACACGCTGATCTATACATACGCAGGCGGCAGGGAAGGGGAATTCAGTGTGTGGTGCGACGGCAATCTTCGCGTGAGTCGAAAATTCTCGTTAGCTATCAAAGCGGACAGACCATTTGTGATTGGTGCCTGCATGGGTGGTGATCCAGCAGCGAACGTTGGATATACCCATCACATCGACGGATCGATAGCGGCCATGTCAATTTTTGACCGGGGCTTTACGACGCTTGAATGTTGGAATGTGAGTGGTTTCAAGTCAGCTCACTTAATAGCACCCCGGAGCGGTGCGACCCTGGATGGCGTCACCACCACGCTTGAGTGGGAGAAAGGTTCTCAGGATGTGGCTGGCTTTGCTCTACACGTTTCCACTGAGAAGGGACAGTTGGAGTTGGCAGCGAGTGGCGCACCTGCAATTGGCGATTCCTTTCCGCTCGCGATCGACAGACTGGCGGAGTCACATTACGGGCCGCTGAAGCTGGCACTCGGCACGACTTACTATTGGCGGGTTGATCAACTCGATGCCTCCGGGAAAATCACTCAGAAGGGCATTGTCTCGGAGTTCGAGACCATGACTGGCAACGCCGCCAAGCCGATTCCGGCAGATAGCTATATCATGGTTGAGGGCGGCAAGCACGAATTGTCCTGGATACCAGGCCAATATGCCACCAAACAGAATGTCTATATCGGTGAGACCGCCGCTGAAGTGCTCGCCAAGAAGATTCCAGATTTCGCCGGACTGGCACCGACGGTCACATCCGTCGAGTTGCCAATCAAGGCTCCTGTTCCTGGGAAGTACTATTTCTGGCGGGTGGAATCGATCAACAGGGGTTCCTTGGCAACTTCTGCAGGTGAATGCTGGAAATTCCGGACAGTCAAAAAAAGTCTGAAGGTATATATATCTTCGGGGCAGTCCAACGCGGTCGGCTGTAGCATGGTCTCTCCCATGCCTGAAAAATACAAGGGCCTCAATCCAAACGTCATTGTTTTTGTGCGCGGTGAGTGCCGTCTCGGCGAATATGGTTGGGCGTATTTGAGAGATGGGCTTGGTTCGGGTTTTGGAGACAGAGATGGGAAAGGCACTTTTGGCCCTGAACTTCTGTTTGGTTATACGATGGCACCCCAGGACCCCGCCCAGGTGATGGCGATTATCAAGATTGCCTGGGGGGCAACCAATCTCGGTGTGCAATGGCGCTCGCCAAGCGCAGGGGGAGCCACCGGCAATCTCTACACCGACTGGGTAAAGTTTTTGAAGGAAGCCATGGTGAAGCTCGATCCGGCGTTTGAACCGGAATTCGCAGGCATGCTTTGGATGCAGGGCGAGTCTGACGCCTCTGATAAGAAGATGACTGCCGACTATGCGAAGAATCTAGCATCATTGATCAAGGATGTTCGGGCTGAGGTGAAACAGCCGGAAATGCCGTTTGTCCTGGCGCAGATATCCGGAACCCCGGCTTGGGGTCCAGACCTTGGCGATGGCCTTCGCGCAGCGCAGTTGGAGGTGACCAAGTCAGTCCCTCACACCGCCACTTTCGGAACGGAGGATTACAAACTCGGCGACCCGTGGCACTACGATACCGCCGGCATGATATCTCTCGGCCAACGATTCGCACACGCCATGCGTGATCTCCAGAAGAATTGATACCTCACACGAGGGTGGGGACGCTGTTCTGAAGCATATTGATATCTGGCCGATGAAGTCGATCTGGGATTAACATATATATAAATACTGATGAATACGAGAAAGCAACTTGGGATGATATTTTTGGCCGTGCTTGGCGCGGCGGCGGCACATGCGAATGTCCGTCTGCCACGAAGCTTCAGTGACCACATGGTTTTGCAGCGAGATATGAAAACCAACGTCTGGGGTTGGGCCGCCCCGGGTGAGTCGATAACGGTGCAGTTTGACGGCCAGAATCTGGCCTGCAAAGCCGACAATACCGGCGCGTGGTCGGTGGCGCTTTCGCCGATGAAGGCCAATGCCACCGCACAGGAACTCACGGTAACCGGCAAGAACACCATGAAGCTCACCGATGTGCTGGTGGGTGACGTGTGGATGGTCAGCGGGCAATCGAACGCCGCCTTCGGCCTCGGGGGATGCAAGACCCCCGAGGATATCAGCAGCGCCAACTTCCCGCTGATTCGTTTCACGGGTGGCTGGGAGCATTTCGTCGGTTCGCCACAGATCGACGGCGGATCTAGCTGGAATGTTGTGCAACCAGGGTCGGCGGGTGGCTGCAGCGCGATCGCCTTTTATTTTGCACGGAAGGTGCAACATGAAACCGGGGTGCCCATCGGCATTCTGAGCTGCGCGGTGGGTGGCACTGAAATCGAGTGCTGGATGTCGCCTGAGGCGATCTATAACTACCCGGAAAATGCAGATATGGCGAAGCGGTGCAAGGAATCGATTCAAGAATGGGAGCGCGAACTGCCATCATCGAAAGCGACTGGCGGCAACCGCCCGGCATACCTTCCGGTGGAGCAACCCATCGGACTGGATCTCGCATCCGCGTGGCTGGCCGATGTGCGGTCGAAGTTAAAGATTTCCGCCACGCCGTTGGATCCAAGTTTCATGGAGTTGGAATCCTGGGTTGCGGCGGCACGGGATGCATTGGCGCAACACAAGCCGGTTCCGGCACAACCGGAGTTTGAAGCCGTGGGCAAGTGGTTGTTAGCGACGTCCCTGCCGGACAATCTCAAGCGCATTCCGTTGCTGCCACATCCAGCCGACCGCTATGGAGTGGGTGGCCACGGGTGGTTTCGCTGGCAAACTCTCTACAACGGCATGATTCATCCGCTCACTCCCTACACCATGAAAGGGATGCTGTGGTATCAGGGAGAAAACGGCAGCGGAAAGTCCTACTACTGGCGGATGCGCAGCATGGTGGAAACCATGCGCAAGGCACGCAACAACCCGTTCCCCGTTTATATCGTGCAACTGCCGAATTTCGACAAGGCCAGCGATGATCCCCAGGGAGAACCTGACAAGTGGCCCACCACCCGCGAGCAACAACTCAAATGCCTGCAAATGCCTAATGTGGGCCTGGCCGTGACAATCGACGTCGGCGATCCCGTTGATCTGCATCCCCCGAACAAAGGCGACATGGGCGAACGCCTGGCACTCTGGTCGCTCGCGAAGGATTACGGAAAGAAGATCGTTTATTCCGGTCCAATCTATCAAACCAATCGAATCGCTAACGGCAAGATCATCCTATCCTTCGATAACACCGGCACCGGTCTGATGGTCGGGAAGAAAGACGGGCGAAAACCCACGGTCCAGGACATGGGTACGAAACTTCAGCGTTTTGCCATCGCAGGCGAGGATAAGAAGTGGGTCTGGGCAGACGCCGTGATCGACGGCAAGACCGTGGTCGTCTCCAGCCGGG
>CAIQXC010000706.1 GCA_903875675.1 Akkermansiaceae bacterium | reverse complement strand
TCCGCCATCGGCGGCACCTCCAGCAGAAGATGAAAATGATTGGACATCACGCAATACGACAACACCCGGCAGCCTGAAAAATTCTCATACATCCGCATATACATCCGGAACGCCTCGCATTCCCTCTCCTCAAACACAAACTGCCGATCCACCACCCGAGAGATACAATGGTAAATCACCGGCTTCGTCGCCGATCCCTTCCAACCCGCCAGCCATCTTGACCTGCGCATGTCTCCACCATACCACCAAAATCCTCACAACCAAGCTATTTCTCTACAATTTATCTGTCACCTTGTAATGATCTGTCACCTTGTAATGATTTATCTGTCACCTTGTAATGATCTGTCACCTTGTAATGAAAATATGGAGACCATCCAGGCATCAATACCCGCATGGAGATCCTTGGGGGAGCCCGGCAGCAGTTCGGCCCCAACGTGGTGTGGCGTCGCACAATGTGATGCCGTTCGAAGCGCAGAGCGCATCCACGGAGGGACAATGGATCGTAAAACCGCCATCGAAAGGCGGCGATTCTGGGTAAATATTTTGATTGCGCAGCCGCCTAAAAGGGGTATGCTCGCGCTATGACAATCGAGGTGGAGCAAGAAGAAGATGGCCGTTGGATTGCGGAGGCACCGGAGATTCCAGGCGCATTGGCGTACGGCGATACGCAGCACGAGGCGATATCGAAAGTGGAATCGCTTGTGCTCCGAATCCTGGCGGATCGACTTGATCATGGCGAAATGGCACCGGAATTGGAGAAGGTCTTCACCGTAGCGGCATGAACACATGGGGCTCTTGCAAGGCACGAACGCTCTATCGGGCGCTTCTTAAGATAGGTTGGTCATTGAAGCTTGAAGGGAGGGGGTCTCACCGGATTCTGGAGCGTAGTGGATTCCCGGACTTCACCTTCGCCTTCCACGACGCCGATGAGATCGGACCACGCATGCTCGCCAGAGTGGCGAAGAATACTGGACTAATTCCATCAGACATCTGATATGGATGACGTCATCCTTGTTCTCAACGTCCGAAAATTAAGACACAGAACAAGTGGGAGAAGCAGAACCGAAACGGCGAACACCCTGGCGCTGGCCAAGTAGCTACCAAGGCCGCAGAGAAGGTGCCAGCAGAAATTCAACCACCAACCCCGAGTCAACGAAAAGCCCCTGCCGAAATCCGCTCGACAAATCCAGCCAGCCCCGCATGATCAAGTCCATTCAACCAGCCCCAATGATGATCGTCGTTTCAATTGCGCCTTTCCTGAGGAGCCCGCTGCGGTAATTCCGCACGCTGGGATCTGCGAGGGGGGCGTCGGTCAACCGGTGTCCCTACCTTAATCGCCAAAGATATGGAAACAATGGAGAAAGCTGCTCTTCATGGGCTATTTGTTCCGAGCATTCGGTTGCTACTTCTCACCGTCGTCGTGCATCTATCAGCGGTCTTCAATCCAATTATGGACTCCGTAGTTTGGGTGTTTATCGGACAAACATATTGTTCCGGCGGGCCACTGGGCTTGACAACATCCTCACCCCATATTGCGGATTGGGACATCGTGCCGCCAATCTTTCACGGACTAACCAGCCATCTTGCACTAATTTACGACCCCGTGTTAATCTTTAGCATACTATGCACAGCGTTTGACCGAAGTAACAACCTAAGGATTTGCACATTAGCCGGGGTGAGCACATTTGCGCTATATTCTATTGAAGAAATATGTTGGGCATGGCCTCATCTCCTTCAAGGTGCCACCTTGTTTGTAATTGAAGTTGCTGTCACTTACGTTTTGCTTCTACGTCCGTACCTCACTCGATCCACTGTGCCGTATCAGCAAGGCTAGAAAGTCGAACAAGACATCGCACCGAGTGACCGTTAAACCCCACATTCCCAACTCCAACCACGGATCAGCCGCCGGTCTTCGGTGGATATATACGTTGCAGAAGTATGAAAGTAATCTTGATCAGCACGGTAGCGCTTCTGATGGCTAGCCTCGGCGACTGCGAAGAAAGCGACCCTGCAAGCCTTAGCGCTGAGATTCGGAACGCTAAATCGATAGTCGGTAGCAAGTCGGCGATTACGTTGGGTTCTGAACTTAATGGTTTTCTCCCGCCAAAGCGTCTTTGGCATACCGATGCTGTTTCAGGAAAGACACTCCCTATCGAAATAGCGTGGAATTATCCTGTCAAGCTAGTCGGCCACTTTTCTGCGCCGCACCTTCATCACTCTACAGGAGTCTCGACAAATTGGACTGGCACGGTCTCAACCCCTGCGGTCAACATTGAAGAAGCCGAACCCGAGCATGGCAAACCGATAGAAGCCCCTCAGCAACCCATCTCCCCCAACAAAGATCAGCAATCCTCCCAGGCGTCGTCGGCTATTGAGCCACGACCACCGCCGCATTCTGACCCCAGTCGAACTCCCTATGCGGCATCGGCATTCGACCCCAAGTATGCATTCGCCGATCCGTCAGACGGCTACTTCCATGGCTATTTGTTGGTCAGAGATTCGGATAGGATGCCAAGACCAGAAGACTCCATTCGCCTTCTTCAAGCCGCCAATTCCTATTTCCAAGAGG
>CAIQXC010000705.1 GCA_903875675.1 Akkermansiaceae bacterium | reverse complement strand
CAAGATGACAGCCCGGATGGGGAATACACCGATGAGCGAAGCGAGCCTGACAAGATGAGTCTGGTGGGCGTTGCCTATCTGAAATTCTACAAATTCACGGGTGAGGAAAAGTATTTGAAGGCGGCATGCGGAATTGCGGCAACCCTCGCCGCCCACCTCCAGCCGGGCGACGAAAACAAGTCTCCGCTGCCGTTCCGGGTCAATCGCAAAACCGGGGAAGTGGTGGACAACTACACCGCCGCAATGATCTGCCCGGTGATCTTGTTCGACGAGTTGATCCGGCTTGGCGAGACCGGTGCCGGGACGTATCCCGCCGCACGCTTGGCCCTGTGGAAGTGGATTCTCGACTATCCGATGAAGAACCAGAAGTGGTCGGGCTACTACGAGGACATGGTGAACAACCACAGCAACCTCAATCAACAAATCCCGATGGAGACAGCTCGCTTCATGCTTCGCCACCCGGAAATGGATCCAGACTACAAGCGCCATGTGCCTGAGTTGTTAGTCATGGTCAAGGACCGTTTCGGTAAAACCAAACGGTTTGGAGCCACCAGCATCAAGGAACAGGATATCTGTTTTTTGGAAATGGGCAGCCATACCGCCCGCTATGCCTCGATCGCCGCAGAGTGGTTCTCCGTCTCACAGGATGCCGCTTGGCGGGAGGAAGCTCGTGCCGCCTTTGCCCTATCGATATATTCGTTTTTCAGCAAGCATTCGAAGGACCAGTGTGCGGTGAACTACGTCGGGATTGGCTACACCTGTCCGTGGTTCACTGACTCGTACTTTGACTATTTGTGCCACATTCAGGACGGGATGGCCGAGTTGCCGGAGATGGCCCCGGCGGATGCGGACCATCTCATCGGGACGGATTCGATCATCAGGCAAGTGAAATATGAGACTGGGCTGGTCACCTACACGGCGTTTGAGGCAGCAGGCAACGAGGAGCTTCGCCTGAGCTTCAAGCCGGCGAGCCTCATTGCCGACGGCAAGGAACTGCCCGCCTCGGCATGGTGTTACGGCGAGTTCCATGGCGCATCCGGAGTGTTGCGCATCCATCGCGAGGCGGCCCGCAAGGTCATCATCAGCGCCACCCCTCCCAAAACCTCACCTTGAAAAATTTGCAGGCCCGGGCCGGCGGATATCCGTGGCCAACGCGGATTTTTTCATCGCGGAAAAATTTTTCTATCGCCGGGGGTGCGTGTTGAGGCAGGGTTGCGGGGCAGCAAAATGAAAGCACTCGTCAAGGCCAAAGCAGAACCCGGATTGTGGTTGGAAGACGTCCCGGACCCGGAAGTGGGTCCGATGGACGTGTTGATCAAGATTCGCAAGACGTCGATTTGCGGGACTGACGTGCACATTTGGAAGTGGGACGCTTGGGCGCAGCGGACGATTCCGTTGGGAATGCACGTGGGCCATGAGTTTTGTGGGGTGGTTGAGGCGGTGGGTTCCGGGGTCACCGAGGTGCAGCCCGGCGAATTGGTGTCCGGCGAGGGCCACATCGTCTGCGGCCGTTGCCGCAATTGCCTGGCTGGCCGTCGCCACCTCTGCCCGAACACGCAGGGCGTGGGTGTCAACCGGCCGGGGGCATTTGCCGAATACCTGTCCATCCCGTACCGCAACGTTTACAAGGTCAATGCGAACATTCCCGAGGAGGTCATCTCCACCTTTGATCCGCTCGGCAATGCCGTTCACACTGCCTTATCCTGGGATTTGGTGGCCGAGGATGTGCTCATCACCGGTGCCGGGCCGATTGGCTGCATGGCAGCGGCCATTTGTAAATTTGCCGGAGCCCGCCACATTGTCATCACCGATGTGAACCCGTATCGTCTGGAACTCGCCAAAACCTTGGGTGCCACCCGGGTGGTCAATGTTGCCACGGAGTCGTTGGTTGATGTGAAGCGGGAGCTGGGGATGCGGGAAGGATTTGACGTGTGCCTGGAAATGTCCGGGCATCCGTCCGGGTTGAGCGACATTCTCGAGCACAGTTCCAACGGGGCCAAGGTCTCACTGCTGGGCATTTTCCCGGAAAAGGTCGCCATCGATTGGGACAAAGTCATTTTCAAGGGCCTCGTCCTCAAGGGCATATACGGCCGCGAAATGTTTGAAACCTGGTACAAAATGAGCAGCATGATCCGCGCCGGCTTGAATATCGCCCCGGTCATCACCCATCGCTTTGGTTTCCGCGATTTTGAGCAATCCTTTGCCACCATGATTTCGGGACAATCAGGGAAAGTTGTCCTCGATTGGACCCATTGAGCAAGGACCGCCGTTCTGGCACGCTATCTGCATGGTCTGATTTTCACCCACTCCCAAGTTTCAACCCTAACAAATTTAACAATGCCCAAATCATTTCTACCCAAACCGTTTGCCCACAGTTACAAAATAGCGCCGCAGTACGCGAAGAGTGTGGCGTATTTTTCCTGTGAATTTGCCATAAGCCAGAGTTTCAAGGTGTACTCAGGAGGGCTGGGATTTTTGGCGGGATCGCACATGCGCTCGGCGGCTGATTTGCGCCAAAACCTCTGTGGCATCGGCATCCTCTGGACCTACGGCTACTTCGATCAATCCCGCGGCGAAGATCAGGAGCTGGCCATTCAGTTCCGCAAAAAGCGTTACTCCTTCCTCAAGGATACCGGGATTCGCTTCACCGTGCCGATCCACGGTCACCCAGTGTGGGTCAAGGCGATGTTCCTGCCAGGCGACGAGTTTGGCACGGTTCCCATGTTTTTCCTGAGCACCGATATCGAGGAAAATGACGCTCTCTCGCGGGCCCTGACCCACCGGCTCTACGACAACGACTACCTCCGGCGCATCGCCCAATACATCATCCTCGGTGCCGGCGGGGCGCGCTTGCTCGAGGAACTCGGCGTGGATCCGGACGTCTGGCACCTCAACGAAGCCCACGGCCTGTCCGCCGCGTTCCGCGTCTATGAGCGGTTTCGAAAAATCGAGGAGGTCAAGCGCCGGTTCGTATTCACCACCCATACCCCCGAGGAAGCTGGTAACGAAACCCATGATTTCAAGTTGCTGCGGGATTTCTCATTTTTCGGTGACGTACCGGAGGGGGAATTGCGTGCCATCACGGGCCTGGAGGGGGATGTGTTCAATCACTCGCTCGCCGCGTTGCGCCTCAGTCATTCGGCCAACGGTGTTTCCAAGCTCCATGGCGAAGTGTCCCGCCAAATGTGGAGCAAGTATCCCAATATCTGCAACATCACCCACGTCACCAACGCCCAAAACAAGAAATTCTGGGCGGACAAGCCGCTCGAAGCCGCCCGTCAGGCCGGGGATCTCGACGCGCTGCGCCAGCGCAAACGCCAGCTCAAGGAGGAACTCTTCGAACTGGTGGCCGATCAAACCGGCAAGCGCTTCGACCCCGATGTGCTCACCCTCGTCTGGGCACGCCGCTTCGCCGGTTACAAGCGCCCGGACCTGATCGTGCGGGACGCCGACTTGTTCCGCGATCTCATCGGCAATGCCCAGCGCCCGATCCAGATTCTGTGGGCCGGCAAACCCTATCCGTTTGATAGCGGTGCCATTGAAACTTTCAATTACCTCATCCACCTCACCAGAGACATGCCCAATGCCAGCGTGTTGGTCGGCTACGAACTGGGCTTGTCGCGCCTGTTGAAAAACGGCTCGGACATTTGGCTCAACAACCCAGTGGTCACCCGCGAGGCCTCAGGCACCTCCGGCATGTCCGCCGCCATGAATGGCTCCGTGAATCTATCAACCAACGATGGCTGGGTCTGTGAATTCGCACGCGACAAGCAAAATTCCTTCATTGTGCCGCCCGCCGATCCCCAACTCAGCCCGCAAGACCGCGACCGCCACGACATGATGGAAATCTATCGGATCCTCAACGACACTGTGCTGCCACTTTACTACGAGAAACCGGATGATTGGTATCGGGTGGTGCTCAATTCCATGAACCAGGTGGTGCCATTTTTTGATGCTGACCGGATGGCTGACGAGTATTACAAAAACATTTACGCGTGACGACCATCGCCGGGCAACTTGCTGAACTCATCGGCGCGGATAAGGTGTCGAGCACCGCAGAGGTGCTCGCCGGGCACTCAGGCGATAAATGGTCGGCCTCTCACTTGCCGGATTTGGTGGTATTTCCGGAAAGTACCTCGGAAGTGGCCGCTGTGATGGCTTACGCCCACGCCCGGCGCTTGGCGGTGACCACGCGGGGCGCAGGGGTCGGCTATGTTGGCGGCTGCGTGCCGATCCAGGGTGGCATCGTCCTGTCCACCGCCCGTCTGAACCGGATTTTGGGCATTCATCCGCAAGATGGCGTGGCCGTCGTCCAACCCGGCGTCATCACCCACGCCTTGCAGGAGGCCGTCCGCAACCTCGGCTGGGAATACCCACCAGACCCGGCGTCGCTCAAGGAATGCTCGATCGGCGGCAACATCGCCACCAACGCCGGCGGCCCGCGCTGCCTGAAATATGGCGTGACCCGCGCCTACGTCTTGGGCCTGGAGGTGGTGCTGGCTGACGGCCGCATCCTGCGCAGCGGCGGCCGGCTGCACAAAAACAAGACGGGTTTCGACCTCATCGGGCTGTTCACCGGCTCCGAAGGGATGCTCGGGGTCATCACCGAGGCCACCTTGCGGATCATCCCACGACCGGCCAGCCGCGGTATGTTCGCGGCCATTTTCCCGGATTTTGCACTCGCCGCCGCAGCCGTCCAAGCCATCCTCAACGCGGGCCATCTGCCCTCCGCCCTTGAGATCACCGACGCCTTCACCCTCGCCGCCGCCCGCCGCCGCCTTGGCCCGGAGATTTTTCCGCCGGGCGATGCCTATCTGATTGTGGAAATCGATGGCCGCCCAGCCGCCGTCCAAGCCGAACTCGACGAGCTCCAGCCCCTGCTCGCATCTCTGGGTGCCACCATGATCGACCGCGCTCCGGACGAACCCTCCTGCGAACGCATCTGGCAACTTCGCCGTGAATTCTCCTACGCACTTCGCGATACCGGCCTGACCAAACTCAACGAGGACATCGTCGTGCCTCGCTCCCGCTTGGTCGAATTGGTTAATTTTGCCAAATCGTTAGAGGTCGAGACAGGCATCCCCATCGCCTGTTTCGGCCACGCCGGCGACGGAAACATCCACACCAACCTGATGGTCGGCGACTATGCCGATGCGGCAGTTAGGGCTGTTGCCCATGTTGCGCTTGACCGGCTTTTCGCTTGGGTTCTGGACCACGGCGGTGCCATTACCGGCGAGCACGGGGTGGGCCTGGCCAAAAAACCTTGGATCAACGCGGCCCTCGGCGAGGTGGCGCTCGACGTCCACCGCAGCCTCAAACACGCCCTCGATCCCCACAACATTCTCAATCCTGGAAAATTTCTCGACCTCTGAGTGTGGCAGAAAAGCGGTGTGTTCGATTCACTCCATGCGGTGCAGCTCGCGGAATCGGGTGGGATTCACCTGCTTGAGGTGGCGGAAGGTCGCGTTGAAATGCGCCAGACTCTCAAAGCCGGACGCATAGGCGATTTGCGAGATATTGCCGTCACTGTCAATCAGCAGACGAGCGGCCTCGCCCACCCGCACCTCATTGATAAATTGCGTGATCGTTCGCCCAGTGCTCCGTCGGAAAAATTTTGATAGCGCCGCTGGAGTGAGTCCTGCCGAACGCGCCAAATCCTGATGGGAAATGCCACAGCGGAAATTTTGATAGACATGGCTGTGGATCCTGCGGATGCGTTCGCCGGCCCTTTGGTCGAGGACGGGAGCAAAGCCGGCGCTCGACAAGGGCACGCGGCCGCCTGCTTCGGCCAGGGATTGCAGCAATTCCAGCAATGCCAGCAAGCGCCGCATGCCCGACAAGCCAGGCAAACGCTCCATCTCCCGCGCCACCTGCCCACTCTCGGGCCCGCTGAAACACAGCCCCCGCGCCGCCTGCTCCAGCAGGCCGCCGATGTCCTGCAACTCGTGCAAGTCCCCGGCCAACCCCTCTAACCAGGCGCTCCGGAAGTGCACATAAATGGAGCGCGCCCGCTGACGACGCGGCAACGCCAACGGGTCGCTGCGCCAGACGTGGGGCACATTGCCACCTAACAAAACTAGATCGCCTGGTTCGAAGTTGCCGATATGATCCCCCACGAAGCGCCGCCCGGAGCTTTCCAGAATGAGTGTCAGTTCCACCTCCGGATGGTAGTGCCAACCCCGTTCAAAACGCGGCCGGTCATATGAAAACACCCCGATCGAGGCATCCGCAGCCGCTGGCACCTCCTCGAAGCGGGCGGTGGCGCAGCAGGCGGTTCCACACACCTGGCGCGGTCCGTCCGTGGTGGCTTTGTCGGTCTTTTGGCTCCTTGGCATGGCGGTTGATCCGAGCAGCGGCTTGCTCTCTGGCGCGACCCCATTTGCTCACTTGCCCCGCTAGAGAGCAAGTGCAATTCCGCCCTGCCCCTGTCAATGCACCATCGGGATTGGACAACTGAGCGGTGGCACCATGCCCCGGGTTCTGTCAGAATTTTTTTGAGCTGATCCATCCTGGAGCACGCCGTCCCGGGGCGGGAACAGCGCCTATTCACTCTCGACCTTGCCTCAGATGCTCACTCCGAAACAACGCATGCGTCACGCCTTGTGGCGTCAACCGGTGGACCGCTTGCCGGTACAAACGAACTTCACCGGCGCAATCGCTGCCAAACTTGCCGCGCATTTCCACTGCACCCCAGCCGAACTCGGTGACCACCTCGACAACCATCTTCTGCGCGTCGATGTGGATCATACCCAACGCCTCAGTGATGACGGCCGCATTGCCTTCGATTGGTGGGGCGCCGGTTGGGGCACCGAAACCGAAGGCTACTGGCACGCAGCGGCACCGCTGGCCGACGACTGCGATCCGGACGCCTTTACTTGGCCCGATCCAGAGGCGTCCAATTTATTGGACAAGGCCACTGCGGCGATTGCGGCTGATGCGGGCCGCCATTTCGTGGTTCCTAACTTCGGTTTCGCGTTGTTTGAGCGTGCGTGGTCGCTGCGCGGCTTCGACCAATTCCTGATGGACTTGGTTTGCGAACCTGAAGCGGCGGCGGAATTGCTAGATCGGATCACCGCCATCCAGGTTGCGTTGGCGAAGCGTTTTGTGGGCCTCGGGGTTGACGGCGGCTACTTCGGCGATGATTACGGGGCACAAAAAAGCCTGCTCTTTGCTCCCAGCGTGTGGCGGGAGCTCATCAAACCGCGT
>CAIQXC010000704.1 GCA_903875675.1 Akkermansiaceae bacterium | reverse complement strand
GCTTGAAAATCCTTGCCGCCGCCAACAATGACCGGCAGGCCCGTCTTGGTGCAAACCCCGGTGGCAAGCGTGAGGGTGACACTAACCCCCGATGGCCGTTGCAGGACCACCAGGGGCATACGCAATCCCGTGCCCCAGCGCTGAAAATGTTAGAGATTCGAGTAGCTCGTCGCGATGAGCTGGCCGGCCGACTCGTCGATGATTTTGGAGTTCGAGCCCCAGCGCACCCGGACCATATCACCGCAGCGGTCTTCATCGCGCCAAGTTTCCGTTTGGGACTAGGCGGTCCCATCATCCAGGCTCCGTGCAAAAATCCGCCCAGTCTGCCGTCCGCGAGAATTTCCACACAAGCGTTAGCGCATCAAAAACCACAGGACTGCGGTACCGCCGCAGACGATGCCCAGCCACAACCGGTAATCCTTGAGCCAGTGGACCGCTGCGGGGGCCGCAGAACCGTCCCACAAACAATGCACCGTGGTGTCCACCAACTTGGCGGCGGCGGGTCGCGGGGTCAGCAACGAAACGCCAACCAGAAAGGCAACGCAAATGACCGTGACAATCATGGCTCGGTGCAGCCATGGGATGAGCAGCGGCGTGTTGAGGCACTGGAACCACTGCTCCTCGGGCTTGAGCTGGTTGTTATACAGCATCACCGGGCACAGCACAAAGGACACCAGCATGCAGGCGATGACCCCCTGGGTGTTGATGCGTTTCCAGAACACACCGAAGAAAAAGATAAAGGCGAAGGGCATCATCAGGTAAGCGGAGATGTTTTGCAGATAAATGAAGAGCGATTTGTAGCCGCCGATGATCGGTGCCCACACCGCCCCCAACACAAACACCCCCAACACCGCCATGCGCCCAACCAATATCTGCCGCTGCTGCGTCGCCTCCGGCCGGAATCGCAGATAGAAATCCCGCGTGACGAGCGTCGCGATGGAATTGTAGGTCGCACTCAGGTGCCCCATCAGCGCCGCTGTTAGCCCGGCAATCGTCAGCCCTAGCAATCCTTGCGGCATCAGGTTTTTCAGCAACGTCGGGTAAGCGTCGTCATTGTTCTCCAGATGCGGATAGAGCGCCTTGGCTATCAGCCCGGGCAGCACGATGAGCAGCGGGTTGAGGGTCTTGAGGAACGCGCAAAACACGGCACCAAGGCGCCCTTCGTTGAGGGTCTTGGCCGCAAATACCCGCTGCACCAACACCTGGTCCATCGAAAAATAAAAGGCACCCACAAAAAACACCCCGATGAAAACTCCCGGCCATGGCAGGTCCGGGTCAGTCGCCGGCCGCACCATCGAGAACATTGCCGGGTCGAGCTTGGCGTGCAACCCGCTGAACCCGCCAACCTGATCGAGACCGATGGCCGTCAGCGCAATGGCGGCGGCCAGCAGCACCACCGTTTGGATGGCATCGGTATAGACCACCGCCCCCAAGCCGCCTTTCATCGTGTAGAGCGCGGTGACCAGCCCGACGACCCAGATGACGGTGAGCCGGTCCCAGCCTAGCACATCCGAGAACACGATCGCCGCCGCCCACAGCGAAATGGCGATTTTGGCGACAATTGACATGGCGAGCATGAAGCCGGAAAACAACAGGCGCACATTCGGATCAAAGCGCTTTTCCAAAAACTCGGGCACCGTGTAAATGCGGGTGCGAATGTAGAGCGGCAGGAAAATCAGGATCAGCGGCACCAAACAAAACACCGCGATCCATTCGTATGCGCCTATGGCCATGCCCATGACATAAGCCGTGCCGGCCAATCCGACGAAATGCTCCGTCGAGATGTTGGCGGCATAGATCGACGCCCCGATGAATGGCCAGCGCAACTTGCGCCCCGCCAAAAAGTATTCCTCACTGCTGGATTGTTTGCGCCCGGCTCGCAGCCCGATGGTAACGACCACCAGCGCGTACACCACAACGATCAACCAGTCCCAGCGGGTAATGTGCATGGCCTCTGTCTATCGTAAATCCGGCCCGCTGCAACCGCCAAATGCCACCTCAAACCTCCATTGCCATGGCGATATTCTTTTGAGTAGGTACAGACCCACATGGCCACGCTTGAATGTGCGTTTACACAGCACAAGGAATCTCTCGGGCGCGGCAAAGCGCCGGAGGTGGAAGCGACTCACCTCGTACAGGCTACAGGCTTGGATTCTTTCCGCTATAAACATTCTTGGCTTGCTCAGCCGCCAATTGTTGGTTATCCACTGCGCACCGCTACACCAACGAAACACAAACCCAATTCCCCATGAACTCAGGCTCATCCCCTCTCCCTGAACTCCCTGCCGTCGGCTTCCTTGCTGAAGTTCCGGCCGAGCAGCGTGCTTTTCTCACGGGCTTCGGCAAGTTTTACCGACCGCACAATGGGGACATTTTCATCGCCGAGGGCAGCCCTCAGGAATCTCTGAGTCTGATTCTGGCTGGCACCCTGCATATCGTCTCCTCGCTTACCAGCCACCCGATGTTGCTCGCCACGGTCAGCGAGGGTGACTCGCTTGGCGAAATCAATCTTTTCGACGCAGCGGCGGCGAGCGCCACGGTAATCGCCCGTAGCGAATGCCTCATTTGGTCGGTCACCCGCAGCGAATTGGAGGGACTCGTTGACGCCGATCAAGGCACCGGTTTAAATGTGATGCGCGGCCTGCTTCGCCAGCTATCGAGGCGAATTCGCCAGATGAATGAAAAATTGGCGGATGTCGCCGGGCTTGGCGCTAGCTTCAGTCACAACAGAGATCTGAACCCGTGACCTTCCTGATCAACCAGGGGGCGATGGCGTTATTTGCCGCCTTTGTGGTGATGCACGCACTGGCGGATTTCCCCTTACAAGGAGCCTACTTGGCCCAGCAAAAGGCACATCGAACTGCCACCGGTCGCAGTGAATGGATTGTCGCTCTTACCGCCCACGGTGTGATTCAGGCTGGGGGGGTTTGGCTGATCTCGGGCTCACTTGCTTTCGCCGCCGCCGAATTCTTTGTGCATTGCCTGATCGACCTCGGCAAGGGCGCAGGTAAATTCGGCCTCGTCGCGGACCAACTGCTCCATCTCGGCTGTAAGCTTGCCTACGTGGTCTTGCTGATCTGGGTGCTGCCGAGGTGCTAAGCTGGATTTGCGAAACCCACAGTTAAAGCTGGTCGACATGAATCAATGTTGAGCGTTTTAGTCCATTTCCAGCCAGCCGTGTCATCGCCGAAATGGGCAGGCGAATAGAAGCTTGACGGCCACCCGGCACCTAACGAGAATCTGGCGATGGAAAGCGATCCCAACTCCGTCACCGACCTGGACCTGCGCGACGCGATTCTAGCCGGCATTTCCGCATCGGAGACACTGGAAAGCCGGTTTCGGCATTCCTTGGAACATTACCTTGTTGGGAAATGCGGAAACGGGGAGGGTCGCTCGCTGGAACAGGCCGTGGAGATTGCGAACGAAACCCTGGCGGATTGCTTTCGGCGGTCACCATCTTTGTTGGAACGCTGGAGTGGCGAGGATAATCTCGGCGCGTTCCTCCGAACCGTGGCCCACAACCGCCTAAAATCCTGGTGGCGCTCGCCCGCCGGTGGTGCCACCGAATCAACCGAAGAAGGGGTTGCGGACCAACCGGTCCCCCCGCCAGAGGATTTACTCGATGCTACGGAATTGGCCCGTGCGGCCGCCGCCCTTCACAAGGGGATGGAGATCGCTGCAGAGCAATGCCCGGAGGGACTGGTATTCATGCGCCTCAAGGGTTTGCACGGAGTGGATCAGCGAAAAATCGCGGCATGCTGGGGACACCATGAAACCCATATTTCGCGCAGAATCAAGGAGGCGATGACCATGATCCGCACAACCGCACTGGCACGGGCGGCGGCGATGCGTTGCGAGCTTTCGGTGGAATTGCTGCAGCAGGCGCTGCAGCGGGATCCTTCCATCCTGTTTGGCAGTGGAGCAACCGGCGGTCTGCCTGAAAACGAGGAGTTGCTGCGGCGCCTGCCCGCCGAAGGCACCGATGCAGCCGTCCGCGCCGAGGCCGTCCGCGTCATGGGCGCAAATGCAGCCAGCCTCGCCTATTTCGCCCAACTGCTCAACCGGGAGGACGCTGGGGAAGCGGTGATAGTCCGCGATCCCGCGCTGGCTGGGGTTGGAGCCCGCTTGCAGGAGTGTGTCCGGCGTACGCTGGGGCAACTGCAACCGGCGGAAGCGGCCGGCTTATTCACACCGCTGATGGATGCTTGTTTCGCAGTCATGCTAGACCAGGTGGCGGCGGATGGCGGTACGCTATGGTGGCTGTCAGCCGACCGCACAGCGCTGGAGGCGGTTTACAACCCGCGAGAGCCGGAGATCATCGGCCGCCGCCAACCGCTGGTTTCGGGCATTGTCAGCTTGGTGCTCGGAACCGGGGAGGCGGCCCTGGTCACCGCCGCCAACCTGCATGCAAGCCACTCGCCCGCAATTGATGTGGCGCTTCGCAAAACCACCGGCAGCATGATCGCCGTGCCCTTCGTGATCGCAGGCACAACCTGCGGAGTGGTCACCACGGTGAAGCGAGCAGGTGAACCTCCCTTCAGCGCCGAGGATGCCGCAAACGTGTCCCACCACGCCGAAATTCTCTGCCAACTCATGCTGGCGACCGTCCGCGAGAGGATTCTCGGGTGCTTCTGAAAGGTATCCACTCAGAGTGGCTTGAGGATGGCTATTAGCTCCGGGGATGTCAGTGGATTCATTGCGACTACCGGCAGGACTTTCATTCCGCCGGGTGCATTTTTCGCAAGCGGTGGCGCTTTGTAGGTATCCTGCAAAACCTGGGACTGGCTCAAAGCATGACTTTTAGTTGCGGTGGTTTGAGCCTGTACGGGGCAGAACAAGAGCAGGATACAAGCCAGGGAGATCCCCAATAGGTGCTCGCTGGACCACAGAATATTGACTTCGTAAGCCGGGACCTGTTCTGATCGGCAGACAGCGAGGACTTTCGGGATACCGATGGGATCCGGGGCTATTGCCGGAACAGCTTTCCCCCGGAGGCAGCACTCGGGAAAATTGACCGGCGAGTCAAAGGGCGGGAATAGGCGTGTCATTTTCACTGGGCGATTAGGTTAGAGATTATTGTTTCGGCATGCACGAAAGCCAAAATGCTGAGAAGAAGGGGGGTGAATTATGGCTGTAGGAAAATTCGGTAAGAATTCGATTGTCCGCCGGTCGGGTCGAAGTGATCGTTGTAGGTACCATTTTTCATGAGTTACGAGAGATTGCGAAAATCAGAAAGCGTCGAAGGGGGGATCTACGACTGCCGTTTCGAAAATCAGTGAGTACCAAGAGTGATGATCGAAGGAACAGGTGACTTATGACCGACGATTAGTGCGTCACCGATATTTTCACCCATAACCGTATGGATGTTGAGTTTGACGGGATCCCGGCCAGGCACACTACAAATGCCCACGGAAGTCCGGTGCCCCTTGGTGATGACAATTGCAACGGCTTGGTCTCCAACCCAGAACCACTCACCTGAGAAGCTCGGTAGAGAGAGGTGCCCACCTTGCGAAAATGACATCCTGCCATCCTTGATCTCCCATTGGCCGGCAGGGCGGCGCAGCATCTCGGGCGAAGGTGCCGGCTTGGCGATTTCTTCCAAATCCTCCTGCAAGGATTGTCTCGCTAGTATTAGAAACTGATTTACTTCAGCCAGTCCTTTGCTTTTTGCTTCAGCCCATTGGTTAACCGAAATGGC
>CAIQXC010000703.1 GCA_903875675.1 Akkermansiaceae bacterium | reverse complement strand
GCGGGGGTTGGTCTTCCTGACCACGATCACTCACGACTTAGCCGCGAGTCCCACGAAGTGAATGGCGCAAGCCCGACATGCGGGAACTCATCGACTGGCGAGCCGGATGCGAGAAATTCGCCCGTCCGGTTCTGAGGGAGGCTGGGGCAGCAATGCCCCATCCCTACCTCTATTTGAACATGGCGCTGGCGGGGCCTCAAGGAGTGTGGGTGTTCCGCCCACATGTCATGGGGAGAGAAGGCACTGTGCGTGCACTCGCTTTTCTCACTTTCCATGGCTCAGGTGGGCGGGACGCCCACCCTCCGTGAAGGGGGCAAGATGCCCACTCTCCTTGAAGGGGACACTCGCCAGCAAGCTGGCCGCCTTTTCTCTGCCTGGCTTCAGCTCTGCCTAATTGAACCGTATTGGGCAGGATGCCTATCCTCCTGGGCTCTCACCTAGGTCAGGTGCTCTGAAATCGCCGGTTTTTTATTATGTTCGCTTGAACACATTCCGTTGAGGTGTCAAAGTGCGGGCGTGAGCTCATCATTGGTGGAGACGTTGCGCCGGCAACTGCGGGAAAAATTTCCGCAGGCGCATGGGTTTCGGCCGGAATCCGGGCCTTCGGTGCTGGCCGGGCAACCGCTGACGCTGGCGGGACTTCCGGCAGGGGCGATTTCTGAGGTGGTGGCGGATGGGGCGGGATCCGGGTTGCTGTTGGTGCTTGCCGGGTTGCTGGGGGAGTCGGCCGAGGTGAGCCAGCACCCGCAACTGGTGTTGGTGGACGGGGCGGACGGCTTTGATCCGGGGTCATTTTCCGGCAGTGCTTGTTCGCGTTTGCTGTGGGTGCGTTGTCATTCGGCCACGGATATGCTCAAGGCGGCGGACTGGCTGCTGCGCGATGGCAATGTGCCGTTGGTATTGATGGATGCGACGGGGCTGGCGCGGCGGGACCTGATGGCGCTGCCGGCCGCCGGTTGGTGGCGGTTGAAACAAGCTGCGGAGAGCCATGGGTGCCGCCTGGTGGTATTGGCGCCATTTGCGTTGGTGGCGGCTGCGAGTGTGCGGCTGCTGGTGTCGGCCGGGCTTGGGCTCGGGGATTTTGACGTTTCTCGCGGCGAGTTGTTGCAGCGCCTGCGTTCGTTGCCGCAACGGCTGCGTCAAGCCACTTGATGCCCGCCATGTTTGCCGCCCTGCATATCCCCGATTTTCCGATGGTGGCGGCCTTGCGCAGTCGGCCGGATGGGCGAGGGCGGCCCTGCGCCGTTTTGGACGGCCCGGGCGACACCGCCCGCCGGGCAAAGTCAGGGTTATTAGCGGTCAATCCGGCGGCCCGGGTGGCGGGCATCGCCGCAGGTTGGCCGCTCAACCGTGCCTTGGTCCGCTGCCCCGATTTATGGCTGCTTGAGCGGGATTTGCCAGCCGAGGCACTCTTGCAGGAGGAACTCTTCCACGTCGGCGACTCGCTCACACCGGATGTGGAAATCACTGCGGCGGATTGCATGCTGCTCGACCTGTCACTGCGGAAAACGGGGGTCGATCAATTGTTTGAAACAATTGATTCAAACGGAATTAATATCGTTTATTCCCAGTCAGTCACGCCGGATTTGGCGCATTTAGGGGTGTTGCATGAGGCGACGCGAGGGCGGGTGGTGGGGGCAGTGGAATTGGGGGTATTGCCGTTGGATGTGCTGGGATTATTGGGTGGCGGAGGGGCGGGATTGGCACGTTTGCATGAGTGGGGTTTGCGAACGCTGGGGGATTTCATGAAATTGCCACGGCAGGCATTGGCGGAACGTCTGGGGCCGGAGGTGGGCCGCTGGCACGATGCGTTGCATGGCAAAATATGCCGCCTGCTGCGCTTGCACCGACCTCCGGAGTCGTTGTTCCAAACCTTGGATTTTGAGGAGCCGGTGGTGTCGCTGGAGTCGTTGGTCATGGCGCTCCGGCGTTTGCTGCACACGCTGGCGGCACGCTTGGAGGCGCGCCACTTGGCAGCGGGGCGGCTCGATTTGCGGCTGGTGCTGGAAACCGGGGTGGAGCTCAGTCGCCAGCTGCGATTGCCGGAACCTCAAAGCACGTTGGAAAGCCTGCTGGCGCCGCTGCTGGCGTGGTTGGAATCGCTGCGTTTGGAGGCAGCGGTGCAGCGGCTGGAGCTCGATGCCGGGGCCACCTTTGGGAGTGCGGCGCAGCGCGAATGGTTTGGCCGCAGTTTGCCGCAGCCACAACGCTGGGCGGAAACCCTCGCCAAGCTCGAAGCTCTGCTGGGACCCGGACGCGTGGGCATTCCGGTGCCGCCCACATCCCACCAACCCGATGCCTTCACGCTGCACCCGGCGGCGGGGGCCACCCCGGCATTTCCCGATGCAGGGTTCCAGCCAGTGACGGCGTTGCCCTTGCATCGCTACCGCCCGCCCAGCCAAATCGCCGTGGTCAGCGAGCTGAGGGACGGCCGGCCGTGGCCACTGGCCCTGCTCAGCGGCCCACACCCCGGCCGCATCGTCGATTGGCGCGGGCCGTTTCCAGTGTCCGGCGCGTGGTGGGAGGCCGCCGCCGCCTGGCAACGCTTGGAATGGGACGTCCAACTCGACGGCGGCGAGCTGTTGCGCCTCGTCTATCAAACGCCGGAATGCTGGCAACTCGACGGGATTTACCCATGAGCGCGCCCTTTGCAGAACTCCACGCTCGCTCGGCATTTTCCTTCCTGGATGGTGCCAGCCAACCGGAAACCATGATCCGCCATGCCGCCAGCCTTGGCTATCAAACCATCGCCATCACCGATTTCGCAGGCTTTTACGGCTCTGCCCGCGCCCACCATGCCGCCCGCGAGGCTGGCATCCGCGCAGTGGTCGGCTGTACCTTGGAAATGCCCGACGGCTCGCGCCTGCCCCTGCTCTGCGCCACCCGCAACGGCTATCGGATGCTGTCCCGGTATCTAACCGACTGGCATCTGGCGGGGGATCGGGAAAAGAAGAATGGCGGTGATGATCGACTCCCGGCCCGCCCGCCGGCCCATGGCACGACAGGCTGGAAGCCCGTCGCCCATGACAGGCAGGATGCCTGTCCTCCCGCCTTTGCCGGCGGGGATTTAATCGCTCTAACAGGTGATCGCGACGGACCGCTGTGCCGTCCCTTGCTGCGCGGCGACCGGCAGGGCGCGTTGCGGGCCGCCGCCTGGTTGTTGGAAAATTTTGGCCGTGGTCAGGTATATGTGGAGATCAACCGCCACGGCTTGCGCGACGATGGCCGGCTCAACCGTGAATTGATCGATCTGGCTGCTCAGCTTCGGCTTCCGTTGTTAGCCAGCAACGCGCCGCTGCACGCCACCCGTGGCGAGCGGCGGTTGGCGGATGCTTTCACTTGTCTGCGGAAGCATGTGGCGCTGGACCACGCCGGGCGCTTGTTAGCTCCGAATGGTGAGCGGCACCTGAAAGCGCCGGCGGTCATGGCGGGGCTTTTCGCCGATTTGCCGGATGCCGTTAGGAACAGTGTGAGGCTGGCGGAGCGGATCGATTTCACACTGGAAAACCTCAACTATCGGTTCCCGGATTTTGCCGATGGAGGCGGCCATCCATTGTCGATAGGGGAACAATCGACGCAGCTACGGCGAGCGGTTTATAGTGGGGCTACGCGTCGTTACGGGGTTTGCAGCAAGAAGGTAAGGGCGCAGTTGGAGCATGAGTTGGCGATGATCCAGAAGCTGGGATTTCCAGGGTATTTCCTTATTGTCAACGACTTGGTGGAATTTGCGCGAGGGCGTGGCATCCTGTGTCAGGGGAGGGGATCGGCGGCGAACTCGGCGGTGTGTTATGCGTTAGGCATCACGGCGGTGGATCCGGTGGGGGGCGGGTTGTTGTTTGAGCGATTCCTCAGCGAGAACCGCCGGAGTTGGCCGGACATCGACATTGATTTTCCATCGGGGGCCCGCCGCGAGGAAGTCATCCAGCATGTTTTTGCCAAGTACGGCAGGCGCAACGCTGCGATGACCGCCAACGTCATCACTTATCGGCGGCGCTCCGCATTTCGCGAAATGAGCAAGGTGTTAGGCTTTCCACCCGGGGTGGCCGGGCGTTTCTCTAACGGGCCATCGGCATTTCATGGCGGGGGCGAGCCGGATGAGGATGCCGGGGACGGCCGCGAGGCTGAGTTTGATGATCTGGTGGCGGGCATTCTGCCGCCCTCCCATCCCCGGTTGGCGGCGTTGTCCCATCTCTATCATGCCGTGCTGGGCATGCCGCGCCATCTCGGCCAGCACTCGGGCGGCATGATCGTTTGCGACCATGGCCTGGATGCGGTGGTGCCCTTGCAACCGGCCACGATGCCCGGCCGCAACGTCGTCCAGTGGGACAAGGACGATTGTGAGGACCTCGGCATCGTTAAGATAGATCTGCTGGGATTGGGCATGCTTGCGGCGATGGAAAACACCCTGGAAATTTGTGCTCGTCGCGGGCGGCCGGTGGATCTGGCGACCATCCCGAAGGATGACCCGGCAGTCTTCGATCTGTTATGCCGGGCCGATACCGTCGGCACCTTTCAAGTGGAAAGCCGGGCGCAAATGGCCACCTTGCCGGTGATGCGGCCGGCGACGTTTTACGATTTGGCCATCGAGGTGGCGATCATCCGGCCGGGGCCCATTGTCGGGGATTTGGTTCACCCGTATCTGAACCGCCGCAATGGGCACGAGCCAATCGATTATATCCATCCCGATTGTGAGGAAATTTTGGAGCGGACGCTTGGGGTGCCGTTGTTTCAAGAACAGGTGTTGCGGATGGCGATGGCGGTGGCAGGCTTCAGCGGCGCGGAGGCCGACGAGTTGCGGCGGGCGATGGCCTGCAAGCGCAGTGACGAACGCATGGAACGAGTGAGTGCCAAGTTGCGGCTGCGTATGGTGGAACGCGGGGTGGCCGCCGGAGTGCAGGAGAAAATCGTCAATTCGATCGGCTCGTTCGCTCTTTATGGATTTCCCGAAAGTCATGCCATATCTTTCGCTCTCATCGCTTATGCCAGTTGTTGGCTCAAGGCCCATCGTCCAGCCGAATTTTTTGCCGGGCTCATCAACCATCAGCCAATGGGTTTCTATTCGGTCAACACCCTCATTCAGGACGCTCGGCGGCACGGACTGCGGATCAAACCGGTGTGCTGCCTGCATAGTGAAAACCTAACGGAGGTAACGGATGTCTCCACGCTGCGATTGGGGCTTCACCGGCTCAAGGGGCTGGGATCTGCCACGATTGCTAGAATCATTGCCGAGCGGCAGCGGCAGGCGTTTTTGTCGGTTGAGGATTTTCTAGCGAGGGTACGACCGGGGGCAAAGGAAAAACGCCTGTTGGCACAGGCCGGTGCCTTGAACGAGTTGCCGCAAGTCGGCCACCGGCGCGAGGCGCTGTGGCAGGTCGAGCTGCCATTGTACGATGATCTGTTGCGGCCAGATCCGGCGCATCGCCAGGGGGTACTGCCTGCGATGAGCCCGGTGGAGCGGCTGGCGGCGGATATGTCGGCGCAAGGTGCCAGCACCGGCCCGCATGTGATGCGCTTGTGGCGGGAGGCGGCGGGCTGCCCGGACATTTTGCGGGCCCGCGACCTGCAACACTTACCTAACGGCTTGCGGGTCACCCTTGCCGGGATGGCCATTTGCCGCCAGCGGCCTGGCACCGCCAAGGGCCATTGTTTCATCTCGCTGGAAGACGAAACCGGCATCGCCAACCTGTTTGTGCCCAAGGCCACGTTTCAGCGGCTTCGGATGGTGATCACCAGCGAGCCATTTTTGTTAGCGCGGGGACGGCTTCAGCGCGCCGCGGGTGACCAAGCGGTGGTGTACGTCACCGAGGTTGAGGCGTTGCCGGGATGCGCCAGTGCTCATGCCGCGGAGTCCCATGATTTCCACTGATAGGTGCACCCCAGACAAAGCGGATCAGACACTCAGCACGATCTCTCAGGGGATCAGTCATTTGGAAATTTTGCATGCAATTTGGATCGGGTCGTCTTCATATGGGGCTGTTGATGGGTTTGATTGATTCGGGGCCGAACCGTTTAGGTGTGCTTCTACGGGCGTGATTGAAAGGGAATGAAAATGAGTTGATTATGGCCCGTTAGGATCCACGACTTGTTCGGCTTCTTCTTTCTGGTTAGTCTCACCACCACCACCTGACTGATTCAATTATATTGTGCCACGCCCGGTCGCCAACCTTGGCAGCATACAGACTGACTGAAAGGACCACTACCGCCCAAAGGACAAGTCCTTGAGCAGTACCCAGAGAATCAATAAATCGAACGATCAAAAGTGCCGCCAAAAATCCAAAGAAGAGGAAGGCACAGACAAATCGGATCCAGAATTCTTCTCGGTCTCTAGGTGGCATATTCATATCAGAGTGTGTTTAGAATAACTAATGGCCTCTTAGAATGTCTCTGAGACTAAATTGAAGATTGGATTCGAATCCGACCCATAGCCAGAAGCACGCCAAGAGAAACCCCATCCATGAACCGACTCTTCCCCATTTCGTTTGATATGTCGCTAGGATAAATACGCTCCATAACAGGGGGATAATCGTGACAATCGCTGCATCGATATGAAAATGACAGCCACAAATGAGCGCGGGGTAGAAAAAGAGGCACATGAGGTAAATGGTGATGGTCATCATACCGACAATCAAGTTCGGTCGAAAGGATTTAGTCGTGTCAAGTTGTTCTGGTCTCGTCATGAGGGGGTTACGAATTCGCGTCATTTCTTGCAGCCGAACGTTCATATCCACCGATGACCGGCGGCTAGAAAGTGGTTGGAATTGCGGTTGTGGGGCTTAACGGACATTCGGTGCGACGCCTTGTTCGCCTTTGAAGATATGGTAGATCTATTCCATATGGCACGGCGCTCATGGCAATATGCTAGGAATCTGTGGCGGACATGAAGGTGGGGCAGGCGTAATGAACTGGTTGCGATTAGTGAGACTGTAAACCAGGAATACAAATCCGATGACGGTCCCAACTGGATAAATAAACAGGCTAATGACACCGTAAATCACCAAAAACCAATAGAACCAAGCGGCACGGTAACGGCAGGCGAACAGGGAAACTATGATGAGTGCCACACCGATGAGGCCGACGACCATTCCTGCCGCCGTTGCGACCAACACATCCCCAATTGAACTGCTTACCATGGCAGTGTCTGCGATACCATTGGAATTGAGGCTGGCAAATGCCTTCCTCATGCCTACCACAGTACTGACCAGTCCAATTATGGGTCCAGCTTGCAGAAATGCGCCAATAATCGCGAGATATTTTCCAGAAGTTGTGTTTTGTGTGTTCATTAGATTATTGGGGGGGGATTCAGAGATCAACCTGAACTTGTTTACCATAACGCTCAACCAAGCAAGCGCCGACGCCGCCACTGCAATTTAGGAGAACATTGGACGAGTAAATCAACGCGTCAGCTGGCAGGTCGAGAACGTCAATGTTTAGGATACGTGCGATCATAGTTTTATTGCCTAACAGTGTAATTAGTACGGGCTTGAAGGTGGCCCAGAAGCGGATTTTTGTCGAGGCGAAAAGTTGGATAATTTCACAAACAGTTGGAAGCCAGAGAGTTGCAGGTTTGTAACTGATGGTTTATTACTTGG
>CAIQXC010000702.1 GCA_903875675.1 Akkermansiaceae bacterium | reverse complement strand
GTCCTGAGGGTGCCGTAGGTGAGGACCTTAGGGACAAAGAACCATCATGCCCCAGGAGGAATCTTTTCAGCCATCAGCGCCCGAAGATTCATTTTCCTGCCGTCCGCCACAAAGGTGCCGTCACCGACAGCATGGAGCGTGCGGCGTGTGTGGCTGTCAGGATCAATCCATGCCCGCACTCCCTCAAGGACAAACAGGTCGTGCTTTTTCACGTAGTCGATGAGCCGGCATTCAATGTTTGCGATGCATTCGGCGATGAGCGGGGCTTTGACGACTTTGGCCTTCGTCGGAGTCAGCCCGAACTTCCGGAACTTGTCGGTATCCGCCCCTGAGCAGGTTCCAATTCCCACCGCAGTTTCCGCCATGTCCACGGAGGGTATGGCGATGACGCATTCCTTGGTTAGCATCAACGCGTGGAAAGAGTGGTTCCATGAGCCCGTCACGAACCCCAGTTTCGGAGTGAAGTCCATCACCAGCGTCCATGAGATTGTCATGATATTCTTTTTGCGTCCGATCGCGGTGGTGACAAGTGTCACGGGACCGGGTTCGATCAACATGAAGGCTTTCGTGATAGGCAATTCTTTCATGTGCTTGTTTCCTTTCCGTGAAGTGCGGGCGCGTTTGCCATCATAGCGCCCGGTGCCGCAGTGCCAATGAAATAGTTGGAGGACTCCTCATGAAGACTCCAGCAGGAGCTGACCTCCGCCGTGCATGGCCTGCCAAGGTATCGACCTTGAGAATGCGGAAATGCAGCGACACCTCCGAGTCACTCATCCTCCCCCCCCCGACCACATCTAGCCAAGGTATCCGCTGCCAAACGGCGTGGTGTTCCATACTTCCTGATCTCGAATTTGAAATGACTGGGAATTGGCAATGTATGGCAACTGGCAACGCCGGGCAACACAGCCATCGTTTCCACGCAATTGCTCCCGGAACCCGACATTCAGGCCGGTGGACCGGTGGACTTGAACGCAAAGGCGAAGAACGCAGCGACGCCAAGGAAGGCAAAAGCCACGAGGTAATTCCATGCGGATTTTTCCTTGAGGTAGGTGATCGCGAAGACGATGAAGACAACGAGCGTGATGATTTCCTGGATGATCTTGAGCTGGAACCCTGTGAACTGACCGTAGCCAAAGCGGTTGGCCGACACTTCCAGACAGTATTCGATCAGGCAACCCTGGTTTCAAACAAGCCTTTGCCCGAGGCGCACCACGCAGTTCCGCCGTCCATTCCCTCAAAGACCTGCAACTCCATGACCGGCTTATGCTCCAGCGTTGCAGCTTCCTGATCTATTCGGAAAGTTTCCTCGCTCTGCCCACCACCCTCAAAATCCGAATCCTCGACCGGACGAGTCATGAAGATGATTTTGTAGCGGTGTTTGAGCGGAAGTGAGGGAAGCAGGGCGGAGATGACTTTGACAACTTTGCCGTAGGCACGCTCGATGACCAAGCGCCTGTCTTCCTCAGCCTTGTCGAGGAATTGACACAGCCGCGCCTGCTGCAAGGCGAAAGCCGCTTCCGTCGTCTTGCCTTGGGCGCTTCTGACGTGGGCCAGAGTACGGAACGCCGCACGGTTGCGAGGCGCAAGCTTCACCGCAATTTCCAACGTGGTGAGATTGCCAGTCACCCCGGCCTCCATCAATCGCGAACACGCGCCCATCTTACCAGCCGCAATAAGAGGCCGGATAAATTGCCAATCGGCTGAATCCCAGCCGATAGCAATAATCGCGGCTTTGACATGTAAGCCGCAGCGAATGGTTCACGCGGCCTTGCGGCGGCGGCGCAGCATGCCTACGGCACCGAGTGCCAGCAGCGCAGCGGAGGATGCCTCCGGAATGGCTGTCGCCCCAGCTGTCAAATCACCGCCGGAAGTTTCCACGGCTCCTCCGTTCCAAGTGAACAGGCCGCTGGTAGAGTTATAGGTCACCGCGAGCCAGCCTTTGTTGCCAAGCGGCGTCACAAACCCAACATAACCGCTCACGTTGCCTGTGAAACCAAGTTGGACTGTGCCGTCGTTTACAAGACTGGCAACACCAGCATAGCTACCGCTGTTGTTGGCTGAAATTGCATCGCCAAACTGAAGCAGACTGACGCCAGGATACCCGTTTTGAAATGTGCTTGAGCCGGTAAAACGTCCAGCGCTATGCCAGTCAGAATTGAAAATGAGTTCCAGATAGTTGCCACTGTCGCCAGGATCTAGATTCAGGACACTGGTGTCCGGAAGGGAGATATTCACCGTAGGTACGTCTGGAGTGGTACTCAGCCCCTGATAGAAGGAGCCGCTGTCCGCGAAAGACACCGTGGCTCCCTGGCTGGTGCCAGTGAGGGCCGCCGCTCCAGCGAGACCCGTGAGATAGAACGCCAGCTGGTTGGATGATTCTGCAATCTTGGATACTTTTTTCATTGAGTTTGGTGTTTGTGTATCATTGTCTGCTGCGGGAATGCCTACCTACTCCATTGGGGTGTATGGCATGCAACCAAAAGCATGCTGTCCAATATTTTAACCTGCAAATCATGCAAGAAAATAGCAAAATATGCGTGGTAATTTTTGATTACTGCAAATGATGCAGGTGCCGTAACGGCCCGGTGGGTGGAGTTGGTCCGCGCAAATAAAATCACTTCCGGATCGCCAAATGGCATCAGAAGAAGCGGCAGAGTGTTTGAAGCGCTGACGTTCTCCGCGCCCTATTCGCGCAGCGTCAGGACACCGGTGGGGCAAACGGCGACGGCGGCGCGGGCGGCCTCCAGAAGACCGTCGCGCATGGATTCGTGGAATGGAACGCCGAGGTGTACGTCAAACCCGCGGCCGATGAACGTCAGGCCGAGGGCCTCTTTGTGGTCGCCGGGGACCTTGATGCAATTGCCACAACGGATGCACTTGCCCGCCTCGAAGCGCACCAGGAGATGCTCGACATTGCGTTGGTAGCGCATCCTCTCGCCACTGGTGAACCGATGGAGGTTTACGTCGTAATCCATGGCAAGTTGGCGCAACTTGCAGACATCGGCCTTGGCGCAATTGCACAGGACACAGCGGGAGGATTCTTCGATGGCGCGGCCAATATCGATGGCCATTGTCTTGGCCGCCTGGCATAACGGTATTCGGTGTCGATGATGTTGCTGGCAGTTGATCTGGGCCGGGTGACTGCGGTCCCGGTGATCCCTAGCGGATGCGTAGCCCGTCACAGCTTGCAGGGGGCCGCCAATCCTTCGGACCGCCTCCCAAGCGGCGGCCATGCAGGCTTGCCCGAAGGAAATGTTTCCAGTCCCAAGATCAGGCTTTCCATCCGGCGGCGAAAGGGCTCAATTGGAGCCTCTCGCAGATAGTCGGATGGCCTTTGATGATTTACATGGCGGCGAACTCTCTCTGCGCTGTTGCTTGCCCCTCTGTTTCCCATCTCATGACCCGCGAAAAAATCACCCTTTCCCAGCTCGAATCCTTCCTCTTCAAGTCGGCCGACATCCTTCGCGGGAAGATGGATGCCTCGGAGTTCAAGGAATTCATCTTCGGAATGCTGTTTCTCAAACGCCTCTCCGATGAGTTCGAACTCAAGCGGACTGCCATCAAAAAGGATTTTGCCCATTTGAGCCCCGAGTTGCTGGCCGAACTTCTCGAAGACAAAACCACCTACGGCGAGACCTTTTTCGTGCCGGTACGTGCGCGCTGGCATGCATCGTGGACCGATGAAAATGGCGAAATGGTCCCGGCCCTCAAGGATCTTAAGCACGACATCGGCAGCATGCTCAACAAGCCCATCGCCGCCGTGGAGGACGAAAACGACGCCCTCGCCGGGGTGCTCAAAAACAACATCGACTTCAACGCGGTCAAGGGAAAGACCAAGATCCTCATGAAAAATGGAAGGATCTGCTGGACCACTTCAACCAACCGGGCTTCGTGCTGGTCAATGACAACTTCGAGTTTCCCGGCCTGCTCGGCGCGGCCTATGAATACCTGATCAAATTCTTCGCCGACAGCGCGGGCAAAAAGGGCGGCGAGTTCTACACCCCCGGCGAGGTCGTGCGGCTGCTGGTCCAGATCGTCAAACCACAGGTCGGCCACGAGGTGGACGATCCCACCATGGGCTCGGGTGGCTTTCTCATCCAGAGCCACCAATACGTCGAGGAGCAAGGCCAGAACCCGAACGATCTAGCGCTTTTCGGCCAGGAATCCAACGGCACGGTCTGGTCAATCTGCGTGATGAACATGATCCTTCACAACATCACCCGCTTCACCATCGAAAATGGCGACACACTGGAGGACCCACTCATTCTGGAAAACGGAGCCCCGCGCAAGTTCGACCGCGTGCTGGCCAATCCGCCATTCTCACAGAACTACAGCCGCGCCACCCTCAAGACTCGCTTTATCCCTCTCGGCGTGTTGGATGAATTCCAGAGCGCCGGGGTGTTTGTAAATTGGTGGCAGCAGATCCGCTATGACCTGAAAACCATCATCTCCACAGGCTGGCATCACACGCTCATCCCTCATAACTGCAATAGGTCAACGACCGCATCACACACCTCTTCAAGGCCAACGGCCTGACAGACGACAGCCCAGGGCAACGCCCTGGGCGATGTTTTCCAAGGATTGCGGGGGTTAGCTCGTCGAATCAAGCCGGCATTGCCCCAGTCATCACGTGTGAGTCAGTAGCTCGATCCTCTTGAATTTGTGACCCTGAGGTCACCTACGGGAGGATTCTCGATCACTAAGGAAGCCCTTCCTCCGAGAGTCTTGATGGTGAGCAAAGGAGGCAGGCATTGGCGGAGTTCGTCGTAGTTCATGATTGTCAGTTTGATCGGTTGGTGAATTGGACTCGGTCTGGTCAGGCAGCGATGAGACCGGAGGCTTTGGTAGCTATGGCTAACAAGATGTCCCGGCTGTGTCTTGCCCTCTCAGGATCGCCGGTCTTGAGCGAGCGCCGGGTACGTTGGATGGAACCTGTCGCGGGTTGCAGGATGGAATGGCACCAGTTAGTGCCATTGGCGGGGACGCCCGTTCACATACTTGACACTGACATGATGCCCGGGTGAACAGGATGCTGCAAGGAGGACAAGGATTTCATGGGATGGCGACTCGATGTTGGTTCCACCGAGGACGGTTCCGGCGCAGTAGAAAATCGCGGCATTGGGGTCATCGGAGGCGACGCGCAGTGGGTTGAGGCGGCCGGCGTCGGGCACCAAGTCCGTGGCACCATCCGCGCCCGCCGGATCACCAGGAATGTAGCGGACGCCTGGGCAGGTCGGGATGCGCAGGCGGCGGCGCTGGGCTGACTCGCCGGAAAGCGGCACGATGAAAGCGATGCGGATCGAGATGGCATCGCCGGGTTGGACGTTGCTGAGTTGCAATTCGAAGAAATTGTCACGGACCGTTTCCACCAGCGCGGCACGGTGTCCCGGAGCTTTCGCCTTTTGATAATCCTGGCGTGCGCCTTCCACCGGTTTGATTTTCGCCTTCACCGAGCGGGACCCGACCCGCAATTGGCAATCGTGGACCGACGCATTTTCCGGCAACGGAAAGGTGTAGATGACATCGACGGGGTTGGGGCCATCGAACTCGAAAATCTGTTCGAGCTGCACCGAGGCGCAGTCGCCACTGGCCTCAAAACGGGCGTCGATGGTCTTGAGCGGAAGCGGGACGCTGCGCCTGCCTTTGGCGAGGGCAAACAGTCCGAGGGCTTGGCGGGCGGTGGAGTCTTCTGCGGGATTGCTGGGTGTTTTCATCATGGCGTGTGAAGAATGCGTTGGATTTGGAGGAGTTTGGCGGGCGAAAGGATTTGGCGACGGGTGCTCACGAGAATGAAGCCCGGCGCTACATGCCAGGATGAGCAGGTTGGCATCTCGGGTGCCTCGTCTGGAACTGTAAGGGATTCGGCCTCCAATTTACGGAGGCTGGCCGAATCGAGCCCTTGGATCCGCTGCTGCACCTCGGTGACCGAAAGCCCGCGGGCC
>CAIQXC010000701.1 GCA_903875675.1 Akkermansiaceae bacterium | reverse complement strand
GCCATACCAGCCCACGCCGCTCATGTGGGTGAAACTGAAGCCCTCAATGGTGGGATGCTCATACGAATAGCCCGATCCGTTGTCGCCGCCTGTGATGGTGTCTGGGCTGAGTTGCACCAAGCCGAAGGGCCTGGCCGCGCCGGGGAAGGTCTTGCCTTCGCCAAATTCTGCGTTGGTGCTCGCCCCGATCATCGGATTGATGAAATCCACCGGTTCTTTTGCCGGACCAGAGGTTGCCGCAGTGGCAGAGGACAGACCTATCGCCGCTCCGGCAGCGAGGGCTCTACCAACCAGCCTGTTGAAGCGTACGTTCATGGTTGCTTTATCCTGGGCATTGGCTAAGTCCGACAGGCTGCTAGAGTTTTTCATTGATTTCATAATGGTTGTGTCGACTGAACTTGAACGAAAGACATTTTCATCAAAAACGAGGTTGTTCACTGGGTTCGGAGACTACGCTGGGTAGGGCACCCTGCCGGTGGCGGCTCGGGCGGCGCGGGTGGCGGTGGCGAAGCAACCTTGCAGGAGATATCCGCCGGTGGGCGCTTCCCAATCCATCATTTCCCCGGCCACAAACACCCCGGGAAACTTCTTGAGCATCAGGTTGGAATCCAGCTCGCTCCAACAAATACCGCCAGCTGAGGAAATCGCCTCTGCCAGCGGCCGCGGACCCCTTAACTCAATGACGCAGTGCTTGACCTCACGGGCCAATGCAGCAGCATCGGCCCACGGCTTGCGGGCCAGAATGGCGTGGGCCGCCGCGCTTAGTTTCCAGCGGACCCTCGCCTCTGATAGGAAATTTTGCCGCACCGACTGCATCTTGTCCAACAGCTGGGTGTGACTGTGGGCGGGTTTGAAGTCGATGGCGATAGCCGGCCGGGGCATCGTCCGCAAGACTGCGCCGAGTTGATAGATAGTACCACCTTCCAAGCCATAGCGGGTGACGAGGAGTTCTCCGATGGCGAGGCGATTTTCTGCCCGAACGTGAAGGTTTTTGAGGGGGTGGCCCTCGGCTGCTGCCAGAACGTCGGCGGGCCACTCACATTCCCATCCGCAGTTGGCCGCCACCCATGGATGCCGGGCAATGCCTAAGGAACCAAGGATGGCACTCCAAGCACCATCCGAGCCAGTCTGCGGCCACGAAGCCCCACCCAGCGCGAGGATCACTGCACCGGCGGCAACGCTCGGGTGGTTGGCAAAGCCAAGTTGATAGGGCTGGCCCGGTGTGAGCGATGTCCAGCGGTGGTTCATCTCGAAGCGCACGCCCAGCCCTCGCAAGCGAAGCACCCAGCGCCGCAACAGCGGTGCGGCTTTCATGGCAGTCGGATAGACGCGGCCGCTGCTGGCTTGGAATGTTTCAATGCCCATGCCTGCCGCCCATTGGCGCATCTCAGCCGGCCCGAAATCGGTTAGCATATCAGACCATAATCCGTCCGGCTGATCGGGGCCGGAGAAACGGTTGGCGAAGCGTGCCAGAGCTTCGCCGTGGGTGAGATTGAGTCCGCCTTTGCCGGCGATGAGAAATTTCCTACCCACCGAGGGTTTGGCATCAAACAGGGTGACCTGGGCACCCGCCTCCGCCGCTACCTCCGCCGCCCGCAATCCAGCCGGCCCCCCACCAATGACGGCTAGGCCCGGGGCGTCACGAGTCATTGGCTGATAGAGCATGGGTTGGTGGGCCAAAGGAATGCGGGTGAGTACCTATCTTTTCTTCTGTCTTGGAGCGAAGCGATCTTGTGTCTTCTTCACACGATCTTGAGCCGGGCGAGGTCCTGGGTGTCGATCAGGCCGACGGGATTGCCATCGGCATCAAGCACGATGATGTCGTCGATGCGGTTTTTTCCGATAGATTTGATTGCCTCCACGGCCAGCGCATCGGCACGGACGGTCACCGGGTTGCGGGTCATCAGAGCGCCTACCGGTTTTTCACCTAACAACGGGTCCTGCTGGAAAGCGCGGGCAAAGTCGCCGTGGGTGAAGATGCCGGCAAGTTTGCCAGAGGCAGTTAGGATCAGACAAGCCCCGGCTCGGGCGCGGTGCATGGCCTGGAGGGCGTCGAGCACGGTGGCGGTCTCGGGCACGGTGGGCAAGGCGGCGTCAGCGCGCATGATGTCGGACACACGGGTGAGCAGGGCGCGGCCTAGCGAACCGCCGGGGTGATAGCGGGCGAAGTCCTCCTCGGTGAAGCCGCGGTCTTCCAGCAACACCATCGCCAGCGCATCGCCCATCACCAGCATGGCGGTGGACGAACTCGTCGGTGCCAGGTTCAGCGGGCAGGCTTCGCGCTCCACCGAGGTGTCCAGCGTGACATCGCTGAGCCGCGCCAGCGTCGAGTCCGGCTTGCCGGTTAGAGCGATGACGCTCACCTCGAAGCGCCTGATGAAGGGCATCAGGTCGAGCAACTCGCGGGTTTCGCCCGAGTAGGACATGGCGACGAGTGCGTCGCCATCGGAGAGCAGGCCCAGATCCCCGTGCAGGGCATCCTGGGAATTGAGCAGCACCGCAGTGGCCCCGGTGGAATTGAATGTGGCCGCGATCTTGTGACCAATGTTGCCGGATTTTCCGATGCCCACCACCACAATTTTCCCCCGCTGGTCGAGGGTGCGATGGAGGATGCCAACCGCCTCGACGAAGCCAGCATCGAGGTGCCTGGCCATGCGCTGCAGGCCGGCGGCTTCCATATCGATGACGTTGCGAGCGCGTTTCAAGGGGTCCATGCCCGTGATCACAAATCGGCAGCGTGGACAATGCAAGCGCGAAGGCGGACGTTGGCCGGTAACCCTGTATTCAGAGATATTGCGGTTTTGGTGCGCGAGGCACCGAAAACGCCCGTGGTTCAAGGGAAGGCACCCGTAACTTGACGCGCATGGGCGGCGGGGGAGCGGATCCGGGGGGGCTTTTGCGTGAGTTCAGGGCTCACTGAACGGAAATCAGGGCTAACACGCGGTGCCCGGAAATTTACCACTTGCCGGGTGGCCGGTCCTGTCGTACTTCCCCCCGCATGGAACGCCGAACCGCCACTTGTCTCGCCCTGGGCATTGTCATGCTGGCCGGTTGTCGCGAGAAACCCGCTGTTGTGGTCACCGAGACCCGGGCGCTATCCAGTCGCGATGGCCAGGTGAAGCTGTTTGCCAGCAGTGACGAGCGCTTTGGTCGTGCCCGGCGCAGCCCGGTGGCGGGCGACACGCCAGCGGGTTGGACGGTGGCACCGGCCAATGAGTTCCGGCTTTTGAACTACCGTTGCGGTGCGAGCGGTACGGGCGAGGTCTGGGTTTCCAGTGCCTCCGGGACATTGGCCGATAACGTCAATCGCTGGCTCCGGCAGTTCGGTGCGCCAGCCCTCGACGAGGCTGGCATCCAAGCGCTGCGGCGCGTCCCGATCCTCGGCAGCAGCGGCGTTTGGGTGGAGGCCGAGGGCGAGTACGCCGGTGGCATGGGCGCTGCGCCCAAAGCCGGCTGCGGCCTCGCCGGCGTGATTGCCGAGATCGACGGGCAACTTCTCACTGTGAAAATGGTGGCTCCGGCCGCCGAGGTCCGCGCCGAAATCCCGGCGCTGGAAGCCTTTGTCAAAAGCCTGCACCCGCTCGCGGCCGCTCAATGACCCGCCCCCAATCGCCCATGGAACAAGCCTATCCCGCAGCCGCCCCCAAGCCGCAGATCTCCCTAGCTGCCCGCCTGTTAGCATGGCTTTCCGGGCTCGGCCTCGCCACCGTCCTGCTCGTCCTCATTGGTCTGCTTACCTGGCTGGCAACCCTCGAACAGATTGATAGCGGCCTGTATCACACGCTGCGGAAGTACTTCGATTGGCGGGCCTGGTATCTCATGCCGGAAATTGGCGGCAAGACGATCCCCTTGCCGTTGCCCGGTGGCTATTGGGTCTGTGCTCTGCTGGCCCTCAACCTCACTCTCGGAGGGCTGTTGCGCTGGCGCAGGGATTGGCAGCGGGTGGGCGTGCTCATCGCCCACATGGGTATCATCTATCTGCTCGTGGCGGGTGCCGTCGCCCATCATTTCTCTCAGCGAGGCAACATGCGCATCGCCGAGGGTGCCACTAGCAACACCGCCGAAGACTATTTTGAACACGTCGTGGAAGTCGCCGAAATCAAGGATGGCAAACCGGCCGTCATCCAGGTGATCGGGGGGCAGTATCTTACTGATCTGACGGGCGCTGCAACCCGCAGCGTCAGCCTGTCGAAAATGCCTATCAAGCTGGAGGTTTCCGGCTGGTTGCGCAATGCCGAGCCCACCCCGGTGGATATAAACACATCGCTTGTTGGTGCCACAGCCTGTGACGGTTACTACCTCATGCCCAAGCCAGACAAGGTGGAGGCCGAGGGGAACACGCCCGGTTGTGTGGTGCGGGTTATTCTTGGCGAAGGTGGCAAACCCGAGACCTTCCTGCTATCCAGCTTGGCGTTAGAGCCCGTCACGTTGCGCCATGGCGAGCGCATCTTCACCATAGTTTTGCGCAAGCGGCTATGGCTCATGCCATTTGCGGTTCGCTTGGACAAATTCACGGCGGACTTTTATCCGGGGACCATGAAGCCCTCAAAGTTTGTGAGTGAAATCACCCGCATCGAGGACGGTAGGCAAGCCAAGGCGGTCATCCAAATGAATGAGCCGATGCGCTATGCCAACCTCACATTTTACCAAGCAAGTTATGATCAGTTAGGGCAGGGGCCCACGGCCAAGATGGCCTCGGTGTTGGAGGTTGTGAGTAATCCGGCTGACAAATGGCCCCAGTACAGTTTGTACGTCGTCGCCTTCGGTTTGCTGGTGCATTTCATTGCCAAGCTCGCTGGTTTCATTCTCGCCCGTTCCCGCCACAACCCCCATGTCTGACTCGTCATCCAACGCCGGGCGCAAGCTCGCCGCAGCCCTGGTTCTTGCCGGATTGGCCGCGGTCTTTTATAACTTGGTGTCTGTCACCCGCCCGCCCCCCGGCGAGTTGCGAACGATCAAAGACTACAGCCCATGGTCGGCGGCCAGCATCGCGGTGGCTGAAACCCTGCCCGTCCAGGACGGCGGTCGCGTCAAACCGCTGGCCACCTATGCCGGCTTCAATATGCTGGCCATTTTCGGCAGTCGCTCAATGACGGTCGTCGGCAATGATGGCAAAGCACAAACACTCACCCCCACCGCTTGGTTGTTAGATACGCTGTTCCGCCCGCAGTTTGCCATTCAGCATCCGACGTTCCGCGTCGATAACTCCGCCGTGCTGGAGGCGGTCGGCGTCAAACCCCGTGGCAAGAGAGACCGCTACAGTTATGCCGAACTTGAGCCGGGTTTGGAAAAACTCATCGAACTTGCAGATGGTTACGAGTCGACCGACCCGAAACATCGCGATGCCCTGCAACAACAGATATTGGATTTGGCATACAATGTGCGGGACTTTCAGAGTTTGCTAGGGCAGTTTGCCTTTGCCCG
>CAIQXC010000700.1 GCA_903875675.1 Akkermansiaceae bacterium | reverse complement strand
CGTAAAACCTATATCCCCGCAACCTGTGCATTTAACTTTGTACATTGGTCTCACCTCCGAATCGACTCCATTAGAGTCAGCGGAATGTTGTCACCTGTCAATATGCAAATATGCATTTATGACTCGATTCCGACACGAAGGGACAGAGAAATTATCGAAGGTTATGCTCAGCAGCCGCAACGCATCGGCAAGTCCATCATCCGGATCAGGACGTCTGCAGATAGGTGTTGATGGCTTGGGCGCTGCGTTTGCCGTCGCCCATGGCGAGGATGACGGTGGCGGCTCCGCGGACGATATCGCCGCCGGCGAAGATGCCGGGGATACTGGTCATGCCGGAGTCATCGGCCTCGATGTTGCCCCAGCGGTTGAGCTTGAGGTCGGGGCAGGTGGAGGTGAGCAGGGGGTTGGCGCGGGTGCCGATGGCCACGACCACCGCATCACATTCCAGAACAAACTCGGAACCGGGGATGGGCTTGGGACTGCGACGACCGGAGGCGTCGGGCTCGCCGAGCTCCATGCGCTGGCATTTGAGGCCGGTGACCCATTTTCTATCGTTGCCGATGACTTCGAGCGGAGCGACCAGATTTTCGAAATCGACGCCTTCGGCATCTGCGTGGTGGACTTCCTCGACGCGGGCGGGCATTTCGGCGCGGCTGCGACGATAGACGAGGATGGCGCGCTCGGCACCGAGGCGTTTGGCGGTGCGCACGGCATCCATGGCGACGTTGCCGCCGCCGACGACGGCGACTCGGCGGGCCCGGAGAATGGGGGTATCGGAATCCAGGGCGTAGGCCTCCATGAGGTTGACGCGGGTGAGGTACTCGTTGGCGGAATAGACGCCTTTGAGGTTTTCGCCGGGGACGTTCATGAACACCGGCAAACCGGCACCATTGGCGATGAAAACCGCATCAAACGTTGCCCGCAATTCAGGCAGCGTGTAGGTGCGCCCGATGACCACGTTGTTTTCAATCTTCACCCCGGCCTGCACCAGGCGCTCCACCTCTTCCTCCACGATTTGCTTGGGCAGGCGGAATTCCGGGATGCCGTAAACGAGCACGCCACCCGGCTTGTGCAGGGCCTCGTACACCGTGACCTCATGCCCGGCCTTGACCAACTCACCGGCCGCCGTCAGGCCGGCCGGGCCGCCGCCTGCGATGGCGACCTTCTTGCCGGTGGCTGCGAGGGGCTCGATTTTGACTGCGTCGCGGTTGACCCGTGCCCAGTCGGCGACGAAGCGCTCCAAGTAACCGATGGCGACGGGTTTGCCCCTGACGCCGCGGACGCATTGGGCCTCGCACTGGGTTTCCTGTGGGCAAACGCGCCCGGTCACGGTCGGCAGGGCGTTGTCGCCGAACAAACTGCGGGCGGCTCCGGCCAAATCTCCAGCCACCACAAAATCCAGAAAGCGCGGGATGTTAACCATCACAGGGCAGCCTTGAACGCACTTGGGTTCCTTGCACTGGATGCAACGCTGCGCCTCTAGCAGGGCCATTTTTTCGGTGAAACCGAGGTTCACTTCGAGGAAATTGCCACTGCGTTGGGTGGCATCTTGTTCCGGCATGCTTTGCCGGTCAATTTTCATGCGCTCCTTGAGCGGCAGTATGGGGTCGTTCACGGTTGGACGGGTAAGGATGGGGCCGGGCGCGTCAGACCGACGCGGCAGCTGCCGGCCTCGCAGGCCGTGCTCGCTTGTTGTTCAAATTCGCGGTAGGTGCCGAGGCGCTCGGCCAGTAAGTCGAAATCCACCAGATGGCCGTCGAATTCCGGGCCGTCCACGCAGGCAAATTTCGTTTGGCCGCCGATATCGACCCGGCAACCGCCGCACATGCCGGTGCCATCCACCATCACCGGGTTGAGGGACACGATGGTATGCACGCCGAAGGGCCGGGTGAGGTTGGCCACCGCCCGCATCATCGGCACCGGGCCGACGGCATAGACGACGTCCACGCCGCCGGCTTCCAGCACCTCGCGGGTGGCGTCAGTCACAAACCCTTTGCGGCCGTAACTGCCGTCGTCGGTGCACACAATCACCTGGCCGAGACGCTGCAATTCCTCTTCGAAAATCACCCATTCGCGGGAACGTCCGCCTATGATGCTGATGACCTCCACGCCGCGCTCGGCCAGACCATGGGCAATCGGATGGACCACCGCAGTGCCCACACCGCCGCCAACACACACGGCGCGACCACTGGCAATCATCTCGGTGGGATGACCCAGCGGGCCGACAATATCCAAAATCGAATCGCCGACTTCCAGAGCCACGAGCTCGCGGGTGGATTTGCCAACCGCCTGAATCACCAGAGCGATGGTGCCTCGCGCCGGATCCGCATCGGCAATCGTCAGCGGAATCCGTTCCGCACCGTTGCCAAGGCGGACAATGACAAACTGACCAGGCTGGCGGATCTCGGCGATGCGGCTGGCCTCAAGGTCGAGGCGGGTGACGTTGGGACTGAGCTGAATTTTGGCGGTGACGAGGTGCATGCGGCTGTGGCGGATCGTGAAAAAGATTTTTCGGCGGCAAGCTCGGGCCAGTCGGCCGTGGCGTCAAGCATGGTTTTTTCAGGGAAGTGCCCTTCGCTCCAGATCCTTGGATGACAGTCATTTTCGCCGCATCACCTGCGCTGGTGCCACTGCCTGAACCGGCGTTTGAAAATGGAACGAGGGATATCCACCCACGAGGCACTCGCCGGCGGGCTTGCCGTTGACCCACAGCCTCGTGGTCTCCATCGCGCCCTGGAAGACCAGAAACACCTTTCCTGATAGAGACGTGGCGGGGTTATCGATGGTGCGGCGATACCAACCGACCTTGCGCCCCGGGAAAGCCACGTAAGGTTCCTTGACCTCCTCCTTGCCACGGAAATTACTTATGTCTGCGGCATAGAGTTGGTTCGAATGGGGCAGCGAGACGATGTCCGAGGCGGCGGTGAGGCGCGAGCGAAGGGTGCAGTCCCATTCGTTGACAAGGGAGGTTTCCGGCAGAGTGGTGGCCGTGGGATCGAAATCTAGGGTAGCGGAGCGAATGAGGTCGGCAAGGGAAACTTGGAGTTGTCTGAATGTTCAGACATTGGATGACTGTTGGGTGGAGTGGTTTGCATGGTGGTTGGGGTCTGAATGTTCAGGCAATGGTTGGTTGTTTTTGGGAAAAAAAAGCCCGCCTGGCGGTGAGGCCGGGCGGGCAGGTGGGTGGTGTTAGGCTAGTTAGATGATGATG
>CAIQXC010000699.1 GCA_903875675.1 Akkermansiaceae bacterium | reverse complement strand
CTTATTTGACATCTTGCCAAATCCTCTTCGGGGGAGGACGCCGATTTCAAAAACCAAGCCATACACGCGAAGAGTCTCCGGCAGGATGCCGGAGACAGCCGCCAAGATGGCGGCGCTCCCCGCAGACAAAGAGCACCGGCATATTCTCGAAGCCGGATGTCGCGCTGTAGATGTAGCTGCCGGATGCGCCTGTGCGACCGATGCCGTCGTTGAAAATGCTCGTAATGGTATTGTAGAGCGAGTAGGTGTCCGTTTGCGCCTTGGCATTGAGGAAGTTCACATATTGGGCGTTGGTCACCTCGTATTTGCCGATGTTGTAGGCGTAATCCACTTTGCCGTAGCCGGTGGTGTCAGCCGCATTCCCCGCATTGCCGACTGACACGTAGTCGATGTTGAGCGAGCCCAAGGCCGGAGTGACGATCGAAACGCCGACCAGAAGGGCCAGCCCGAGGGAGGTGATGATGGGATCTTTACTGGGTTTTGTTCTAACGAATCGCCACCTTGCCCCCCGAGTCAAGGGAAATAAAATTATTTTTATCTAACATTTTCACAGGCGTTTCAAGTGCGCTTGTCGAAGGCGGTTGCTTGTGTTGCCGCCGGGCCCGACGGCTGCCCCAGCCTTGAAAAGGGAAACTCGATGCGAATGAGTCAAGCCTTCGGGGTGCCGCGCTCCACGGATTTGATTGATGATTGACGACTGATGATTGCTGATTTTTGATGTGTCAATGGGCTTTCTCAATAGCCCCAACCCGGCTGTTGACAATTCCACTGGGAAATGGCAATTCTATTGCTATGCAAATCACGCTGGATCGAATGAGTCGGATTGTCGTGCCAAAAGCGATCCGGGATAGTTTTGCCTTGAAGCCGGGGGATGAACTGGAAATCACCCTTGAAGCCGACGGCATACGCCTGCGCCCGGCAGTGCCGACGTCACCCCTCACCGAGGCAGGAGGGCTACTCGTCTGCTCGTCAGAGATTCCCCCGTCAGCCTGGGATGTCGGAGCGTTCTTAGATGCACAAAGAACCCAGCGCAGCAAGGAAATCGGCGGTCTTTAAGCTATGAAAGTCTGTTTTGACACCTCCACTCTGGTTGCGGCGTTGCTTCAGCAGCACCCCCACCATGCCGTCGCCTTCCCTCGTCTTCAGGCCGTGAAAGCGGGGTCGCTGCAAGGCCACTTGACCACCCACGGCCTCGCCGAACTCTTTGCCACGCTCAGCGCGCTGCCGCTCAAGCCGCGCCTGCTCCCAGCCGACGTCGAGCGCATCATCCGGCAAAGCATTCTCGCCTGTTTCACCCTGATCCCACTGAACGCCGATGACTACCGCCACGCCATGGAACTGACGGTGAAACAAAACCTCGCCAGCGGAGCCATCTACGACGCTCTCCACCTGATCGGAGCCCGCAGCGCCGGCTGCGGCACCCTTTACACGCTCAACTTCCGCCACTTCCGTGCCCTCGCCCCCGGCGATTCCATCATTGCCTCTCCCTAGCGATCCGTCGGACTGTTTCTCAGCCCCCATAGCCGGTCTGCGGCGGCGGGGAGCGCCGCCATCTTGGCGGCTGTCTCCGGCATCCTGCCGGAGACTCTTGCTGCATGGCGTGGTTTCTGAAATCGGCGTCCACCCCCCGAAGAGGAAGTGGCAAGATGGCACTTCCTGCCGCCAAGATGGTGGCGCTCCCCAAAGAGAAGATGAGCCGATCATTGCGCTCTTGCGCTCGATGTTCGACGTTGGATGTTTGATGTTTGATGTTTGATGTTCGATGTTCGATGTTCGATTATCTGGGTGGCGGAATGAGCATCCCTGAGGTGTTGGACGATTTTCCCGATCTCACCGCCGCTGACATTCGCGCCAGCTTTGCCTATGCCGCAGACCGCGACCGCGGCCTTAACGCCGTGCCGCATGAAGTTGCTGTTTGATGAGAATCTTTTGCCGAGGCTGCCTGGTTTGTTAGCCGGGCTTTTCCCCGGTAGTTTGGATGCCCGCGAGTGTGGTCTGCTCGGCCTTCCTGATGAGGATGTGTGGGAATACGCCTGCCATCATGGTTTCGCCATCATCTCGAAGGACTCCGATTTCCAGCAGCGCAGCCTGCTTTACGGGCCGCCACCCAAGATTGTCTGGCTCCGCTTTGGCAATTGCACTCGCGATGAACGGGTTAGCCCGAGTTTCTTAGAAGGTTGTTAGAACCCGCTATTTTTCACTTTTTTTTCACTTTTTTTGCCTTTTTTTGGCCATTTTTCAGGCTGTTTTTGAGACTCTAAAACTTAACTCGTTGATTTGCAACGAGTTAAGTTTTTGGAAATGAAAATGTAGTGCCTAACGCAAAAAGATTCTTCTTGCCATCTTTTGCTTTTCCGCGCTATTTTCCGCGTGTGTTTTTCCGAACCAAACAAATCAAGGGCACGCCGTTGCTGCAACTCGTTGAG
>CAIQXC010000698.1 GCA_903875675.1 Akkermansiaceae bacterium | reverse complement strand
GGTTGACGGGATAGCAAATCCTTGCCAGCGTTCCCCCAGCAAACCCGCCGGGCCTCTGTCGCAAGACACGCTATCTCTCGGCGGGTCTTTCATTTTCAGGCAGGAGGGTTTCCGATGAAATTTGAGAAACCCGCGCTCACCATCGAGGAACAGGTTCGTCTCCTCGTCTCCCGCGGCATGACCGGGGACACGGTCTGTATCGCCGACCGCCTCGCCATGGCGAACTACTACCGGCTCAGTGGTTACTGGTATCCGTTCCGCACGACGGAAGGCACTTTCCGCGCGGGTACCTGCTTTGAGGCCATCTGGCGGCGTTACACCTTCGACCGTCACCTTCGCTTGCTGGTGATGGACTCTCTGGAGCGGATTGAAATCACCTTGCGCACCCAGTTTGCCTATCATCACGCCCATCTCCATGGACCGTTCGCCTACTACGAGGATCCTCTATCCCTGCCCAAGCTCCCGCACGCCAATTGGCAGGAATCCCGCAATAAACTCGTCGCGGAAATCGACCGCTCCCGCGAGCCCTTCATGAAGCACTTCCGCAAGAACTATGGCGAGGATCACCGGGTTCCGCCGGTCTGGTGCGCCATCGAGGTGATTTCATTCGGCAGCCTCGTCACGCTTTACCGCAACACCACCCGCAAGGTGAAAAAGGCCGTGGCCAATGTCGTCGGCGTCCCTCCCGAGGTGCTCGATTCCTGGATTCTCGCACTCAATTCGGTGCGCAACCTCTGCGCCCATCATGGCCGCCTCTGGAACAAGGAACTCGGCGTCAAACCCAGGATTCCACTCATGCCGGATTACCCGGACTGGCACCTGCCGGTGACCATCGCGCAGGACCGCGTCTTCGGCATTCTCACCATCTGCAAATACAGCCTCGACCGCATCGCCCCGCAAAGCCGCTGGCCGGAACGCCTCAAGCAATTGTTCGAGCAGTACCCGGAGATTCCCATCGCGGAAATGGGCTTCCCCGCAAACTGGCAGGACAGCCCGATCTGGTTGGGTAAGGGAAAAGGAGCCCCCCGTGACTAACATGTCCCTGGAAAAAATGCCGCAAATCCACCACCACTGGCCCCTTCCATGAACCCAGCACTCCGATATATGCTAACAAAGACACGCCTCTTCAGCAGCAACGCTGCGGCATATAACAGCCCAGGGCAACGCCCTGGGCTGAGCCCGGTAGGTGATTCAGCCCTGAAAGGGCGGCACAACCGTTGTATCGCCCCTTCAGGGCTTGGATCCTTTTGGAACTGCAAACCCAGGGCGTTGCCCTTCGGACCCAGGGCGTTGCCCTGGGCTGTCGTATCATGCCCCGTTGGGGCGGAAGAAAAGAGCCACACCGCCAAGCGGGCGGTGCTGGAGAAGATGGTGAATGCGAACATGGAGGGCATGGGTTATGGCGGGTGAGATGATACAAAGCCCCAACGGGGCGATCTATGACAGCCCAGGGCAACGCCCTGGGCTGAGCCCGGTAGGTGATTCAGCCCTGAAGGGGCGGCACAACCGTTGTATCGCCCCTTCAGGGCTTGGATCCTTTTGGAACTGCAAACCCAGGGCGTTGCCCTTCGGACCCAGGGCGTTGCCCTGGGCTGTCGTATCAT
>CAIQXC010000697.1 GCA_903875675.1 Akkermansiaceae bacterium | reverse complement strand
GGCCGCATCATAATTATCCAGGGCGGTGTCGGCCGCAAATTGTGCGAGCATCTTGTCGCCGAGGTTGGCGAAGGATGAATAGTCGGCATCGAGGGCTCCGAACCAGAATGCGCTGGTGGTGCCGGCGCGGCACGACCATTCCCACTGAGCCTCGGTCGGCAGTTTAACTAACAGACCAGTTTTCTTTGAGAGCCAGTTGCAGAAGGCCGATGCGTCATCCCAGGTGACCCTAACGGCGGGTTGGTCCGGCTTGTTTGCATCGTAGTCGAGGCGTCCGAACTGATAGCCGTGACGGTCCTCCGTCCGGCTGTCGTGATCGGGGAGGAACTGGCGGAACTGGCGGTTGGCCGTCTCGCATTTGGCCATCCAAAACGGCTTCAACTCGACGATTGAGCTGGGGGATTCATCCGGCGGGCCGTCGGTCGATCCGATGATGAATTTGCCGCCAGGCACGCGCACCAGTTCCAATATCACGCCGTCGCCGAGGTCCATCGAGCGGGTCACCTTGCCGTCAGGCGCGGCACCCAATTGTTTTGCGGTGGCCACGGTGGCATCAAATGGCCAGCCGTCGCAGACCAAGGGAATATCCCTGGAGTTCAGGGGTTTGACGGGAATCACGGGGCTAACATCTATCGGTGGGGTGGCTGGGATTGCCTCGTAATCCGGATGCGGCCCGGAGGGGACATGCAGGCGGCGCAACTCCATCGCCCGGGCACTCACCGTGGCAAGACGGGTGGCTCCCGCAGGATCCTTTGAGAATTGCGGGATCTCGCCCCAAGTCCCGTAGAAGGGCGCATTCAGGTCGGCCCATGTGGCCAGGCGATCCCATGCTTCTGCGTCTAACTTCACGCCATAATGGCCACGTGTGAGAATCTGTCCGAGCTCGGTGGTGCTGAAGTGAAACTCCATCGGAGTGAACATCTGGCGATCACCCTCAATGCCCGGGCGGCGAACATGACGCTGGAGTTGAAAGTAGGATTCCGTGAATTTTCCCCCACCGTCCCAGCGGCCTGCGAGCTGGCTTGACCAGTCTGTTAGATTAATCCCTCCCTTCAGGATGGGGCGGTCCGGCTGGCTGCCGTCGTGACAAGTGACACAGTATTTGTCGAGGACTGGCTGGACTTCGCGCCCGAACGAGAACCCACGAGCGGGGCCGTGCCAGGGATTGATAGCAGTGGGCGCATGCCGCAATGCCAGCGCCGGACGGTTGAGTGACGCCTCGTTCTGCGGTTCGTGACAACCGACGCAGGACACCGCCTCGCCCGGCATGCCAACGAACCAGCTGCGCATGAGTTGGAGGGCCTGTCCTTTTTCATCCAACGGTTGGAGTGCGAGCGGTGAATTCGCCGGAATCCGGAAATTCACCGAGCCATCGGTCTCCACTGGCACGGTGCCAAGGATGCGTTTGACATCCCACGGGCCGTCGAGGCCGATTGTGCCGTAGAGGCCGCCGAAGCCGCGGCGCGAGAAGTAATACTCGATGATTCTGAGGTTTTTGACGGTGCCTCGCGGGATGCCCTTGAGGCCTGGTCCTTGATAGATATCAGCGATGAAGACGGTGGATTCGTTGCTGGCAAGATTGACGCGGTCGGGAATTGCCGGTGGCTTCGGGGATTTTTGGATAGCGGAGGGCCACAGCAGCGCCGCCCCATCGAGCTCCTGTATGAGTGTTAGATTATCAAACACATCCGCCAGATAGATGCCCCAGAGTGCGTCTGGCCTGAGTTTAGCGGCTACAAGATGATATTTCGAGCTGAGCGGGCAAGGCATCAGGAACTGGGGCCAAACGCCATCCACGAGGCGGTCGCGCACGATTGGTTCCACCGTTTTACCATGGCCGGGAATCTCCTGCACGATACCCTCGCCATCGTGCCGGCCCTGACTCGGATCTAGGATCAACAGGCGGCCCGAGCGCGGTGTGCCGTGATGTCCGCCGGCCACGCCGATGACTTGGTGGGATTCGCCGGGGATCGATTTGGCATAGAAGAACGATCCGGGAAACCAAGACCCGCTGCCGCGGAATTCGCGCTGGTCGGTGCCATCAGGGTTCATGTGGAAGAGCATCCGTGAATTGGAATGCGATTGATCGGTGTATTCCCATCGCTGATAGAGAACTCGTCCGTTAGGCAGCATCGCGGGACACCAGTCGCTATCCTGCTCGAAGGTGAGTTGGCGGACTTTTTGCGTCGCCGTGTCCAGCAGGTCTAGGCAAGTCATCGCCTGGCCGCCGAACTCACATGGCAATCCCTGATAAACCGCAGTTGAGGCAAACACAATCCGTCCGTCCGGTAGATAACATGGATCGAAGTGCCCGACATCCGAGCCTTCATCAGGCGTGACCTGGTGGAGACCCTTGCCATTGGTTCCAATTTCCCACAAACGCCAGTTTTTCTCAGTCGCGCCTTGTTTGGCGAAGAGCACCCGATCGGCGTCGAAATGGAGCACAGGGTCAATCAGGGTTTCATTGTTACCGGGTTGATAGAGAGGGGTCGCTGTTACCCCGCCACGGATGTTAGATAGCAGTGTCAGTTCGTCGATCCATGGTCCCTGCCGCGGAGTGTCATCGCTGGTGTGGGCGTTGAGGGTGCCCACTCCGAGGGCTCCGCCCATGGCGCTGCGGGCATCCTCGGGTTTGGGAAACCGGCGTTTAAGCACTAACAATTGGTCGAAATCGAGCAGGGGATTGGCGAGCAGCGCTTCCCGCTGGAGGGCTAACATGGCCTTTGTCGCCGGTGCCGCCGTGTCTGTTTGGTGGAGTTGGAGTTCCAGTTCCTTGAGGCGCAGGAGGAATTCCCGGCCCTTTGTGTAACGAGGACCAAAGGTCGTGATCAGGTCTTCAATTGCAAGTCGCAATGCAAGCGGGTTTGTGCCACCGGAGGTGGTGCCCACGTTTTGTGGCGCACCGGGATTCGGCAGTTTGCAAGCCTTGGGACGCACCGGGACAAATCCCTCTGGAATGGCCGGGGATACGAACCCGATCGCCACGATGTGGGGAAAATCTGCTGGACGCTCGAGCCGGATGAGATGCTTCCCTTTTGATAGGTTGAAGGTGGCTGATTTCTCCTGCTTAGCTCCGCTGGTGTTCCACGATCCGGTGGTGGTTCGGCAGACATCACCGGCAGGTTTACCATCTAGCAGAAGAGCAACGGGTCGGGGGCTGCCAGCTGCGTATTGGATGTCCAATTGGCAGGTGCCGTCCGCTGGCCAGTCGATGTCATACTCGACAAAGATGGGAGAGTTGCCACCAAAGGCGACCATCGGGCTGGTATCTGCCCAGCCGTCGGTGAACACCCGCACGTTGCCGCGATCCATCGCCCAAGAGGGGATCACAAAGGATCCGGCGAAGGCGGAGTTGCCAACCGCCGTCAGAATCACCAGTGCGATGAGAATTCTCATGAATGTTAGATTGCTCGACGCATGCAGCCAGGCGGTGATCACTGTCAGAGTGGGGAATTTCACGGGGAGTGGGGAATGGTATGTTCTCATTTGACGAAGGTGCGTTCTGTTCCGAATTGCCTAGCTCCTGCTCGTTAGGACCGGTGAAAATGACGGGGGAGCGGGCTTACTTGACAGCTTCCGGTGGAGTGGATTGGAACTGGTAGGATCCGGAGCCCACGTCAAAAACTGCGGCGTTGGCATCCATCCGCAAAAACTTCACCCCTTCAGCCAGGGTTGCAGGCTTGCCGGATTCTGTCACTCCGGCGGCATCTTTGGCCGGGACGTACACGGTCGCAGTCGTGTCGGCTGGAATCGTTACCTCCATCGTGAGTTTTGTGCCCTCGTACTTCCAATTGCTAACGATGAGGCCGCGCGGGTGATTGTAGCTGGCTTTGACCCAGGACAGCGGCGCGGCCTCCGGCGTGGAGGCGGCGGGCAGACCTGGGCGAATGATTAGGTTTCCGAAACCGGCAGTACGCGTATCAATGCCCGCCAAGTCGCGAAATGCCCATTCCATGACTGCACCGAACGAGTAATGACTGAAGCTATTCATGCCGGCATTCTGATTGCCGCCAGCACCGTTGAAGCCGAACTCGGTGGTATAACTGTCCCAGCGCTCCCACACGCTGGTTGCGCCGTTGACCACCTCGTAGCCCCACGACGGGAAGCGCCGACTCAGGAACAACTTTACGGCCAGATCATGCTGGCCATATTTCGTTAGCACGCCAAGAAGCGGCTTGGTGCCAAGAAAACCAGTGGCCATCCGAGTGTCGTTCTTCTTGATCTTATCTGCCAGCAAGCCCGCCGCCTTGGATGACAAGGATTCGGGCAGCAGCCCCACCCACAGGGCTAACACATATGCTGTTTGTGTGTCCACACCCAGACTTCCATCCGGCTTGAGATAATGTTTTTGGAATGAGGCCGAAGCATCCGTGAACAGCCGGCGGTATTTTGCTGCGTCGTCTCCGGCACCGATCGCCTCGGCCATTTCGGCCATCATCTTGGCGTCCAAGGCATGATAACATAGGTCAATGAAATCTATCGGTGTGGATTCGTTGACATTCAGCCAGTCGCCCCACTCGTTGCCCAGGCGGACGCCCTGCAATTGTGGATCGGCTTGGAGGCGCCAGGCCATGAAGCGCTTCATCGAACTCCAGTGACGTGAAATCACCCGCTTGTCACCATACACCTGCCAGATGGTCCACGGGCAGATGATGCCGGCATCCGTCCAAGCCGTCCCGAAAGTTGAGCTGCCGTGTGCCATGGGATACGGGCTGTAGTCCGCATAAGGGCCTTCCGGGCGCTGGGCTTCTTCCAAGTCATCCAGCCACTTGGTATAAAAGGCAGCGATGTCGGCAAAATAGCTGGCGGTTCTAACATATACCTGCGCGTCACCCATCCAGCCGAGGCGCTCGTCGCGCTGCGGGCAGTCTGTCGGCACTTCCAAGAAGTTGGCGCGCTGCGTCCACTTCGCGTTTTGGGCGAAGCGCGTCATGACCGGATCACTGCAGGAAAATTCGCCCACCATCGGCATGTCGCTGTGGATGACCAAGCCGGTGACGGTGTCTAGATCGGGCTTGCCCTGGAGGCCTGTTAGTTCCACAAATTGGAACCCGTGATAGGTGAAGGTTGGGCTCCAAGTTTCGCCGTCCGCGTCTCCGTACAGGGTATAGAAATCCGTGGCGCGGGCGCGGCGCAGATTTTCGGTCATGAGGCGCCCGTCTTTGTGCAGCATCTCGCCGTAGCGGATCTGGATGCGCGAACCGACGGTTCCCCTGACTTTGAGGCGGATCGAACCGGCGAAGTTCTGGCCGAGATCAACGATATAGACCCCTTTTGACGGTTCGGTTATGGACTTTGCTTTTAGCTCCTGTGTCACGCGCACCGGAGGGGCGGGATAGGCCTGCATTCGGGCGGGGCGCTGGAACCCGAGTTCGACAGGGCGCGAGTGGCCCGGTTCTTCGAATACTGATTTCAGGCTGCCGTTGTCTGCGGCGGGGATAGCGTTCGTCCATTTCGAGGCGATGCTGTCACCGGACTTGCACCAACCGGGATCGTTTAAATTCGCGTCATAACTTTCGCCCATAATGATATCAGCCTCACGAATTGGTCCGTCTCCGCTGACCAGCCACGATGGATCCGTGCCGATGATTTCCTTGGAGCCGTCGGCATATTCCAGCTGCAATTGGGCAAGCAGGGCGGGTGTTTTTCCATAGAGATAGCGGCCAAGATGGTTCGGGCCATAGCCACACATCAGGGCGTAGCCGACATAGCCCGCATACCAGCCGTCAGTCACAATGGCACCAACCGTATTGCTGCCCTGCTTGACCAATGGGGTGACGTCGTATGTCCGGTAATAGGCTCGTTTCAGGTAATCGGACCAGCCCGGTTCAAAAAGGGCGTCGCCGATTTTCGCTCCGTTGAGGTGCATCTCGCAAAGGCCGAGTGCTGAGGAGAATATGGTGGCGCGAGTTATAGCTTTCTTCGCGGAGAACTCTTTTCGATAATAACGGGCGGGCGGAAGAATCAGCTCACCGGGCTTATCTGGCAACGCCGTGGTGTCACGAAATGAAATCCATTGCGCCTTCCAATCATCCGCCTTCAAGAGACCCATCGTCCACTTCGCCGGTTGGCTCCAGGCCGAGGGCTTTCCCATTGGCCTGCTAGCCTTATCTCCTGTGGCAACCCACACCCGCACTTTCCAGTAGGCGGCGGCACCTGAGTTCAGCGGTTTGCCACGGTATTCCACCTGGGTGGATTGGTCAAAGTCCGCCTGTCCGCTATCCCACAGATCCCCCTTGTCCTGTTTCAAAAGATCTTCCGAACTCGCTACCAATACCTGATAGGCCGTCTGCCGATCACTGCGGCGATTCGATTCGATGGCCCAGCTCAGCCGCGGTTGGCTCGCCTCGATGCCGAGTGGGTTTTCGAGGTATTCGCAGCGCAGGTGAGTTGCGTCGGCCGCTTGGGTCGAGGCACTTGCGGCGAGCATGCATGCCGCGACGCAGTGGATTAGATGATTCATCAGGGTCTTCATGTTTGGTTATTTCTCTGGACTGAGTTCAATGGTTTCGTTCACCGTAGTCTTGAGGGAGAATCGCTCGCCCTGCTCGGTTTCAGCAGAAGATCCCGGCTTGCCACCGTTCCTGATTAGATTTACTTTTCTGTCAGGCCATGGGTTGATGACGATGCAATCCTTGCCCATTTCGCTGAGAATCTTTACTCCTGAAACGTCGCCATTCTTTATCTCTGCTGATACCAGAAATGCGCCGACTGCCCGAAGAGTTCCGAATTTCGCATCCATATCATTGGGCCAGCACGGGAAGAAGCGCAGCACTCCTTCATGGCTCTGTAGAAGCATCTCGTTGAGCGCGTTGAAGCCAGCACAGTTCTCGATGCCACCGCCACCATAGGAGAGCAAGCGGTTAGGCATGGAGTGTTTATCGCTCTCATTACGCAGCCCAGCTAGAATTTCCTTTGGATCATGGCCGACGCGGGCACAAGCGCTATACCATGTGGCGAATCCGTTGCCGTCACTCCAGCGTCCCATCGCCTGGATCATGTTTCGGGAAATTTCCAGCAGCTTCGGATCGCTATCAAATCCGATCGCGCCAGCCGGGAAGATATGCTGGATGCCGAGCGTGTTATCATTGCACCAGTCCATGCCCTTTTCCGAGTACCGAAAGACCGTCTTGCCATTGCGCTCCTGAGTCGGAAAGGCGCTCAGCTTCCCGCAAATGTCCTTCCACTTGGCGCGCCGGTCCTCGTCCACTCCCAAGTCCGCGCTCATCACCAGCATGTTCTTGAAGAGCGTGCTCACCAAGCCCAATGACAGAAGGTTGTTCACGTCCGGTCCAGATCCCTCATGCATCGAGTCGCTGTAGATGACGTAGCGACCATTCTCGAACTTTAGGTAATTCTCCCAGAAATCCGCAACCTCGCGCAAGAAGTTGTAGCCCGTTTTTCTGAGCCACTCTTGGTTCTGGGTGTACTGGTAGTACCAAATGAAGTTGAGCGCGGCGTAGGCGGCGTCGCTGCGTTGGCCCCAATCGCTATCGTCGCCTTCTGGGCACATGCCCCACGGCCCGATGCTGACCGGGAAATGGACGCCCTTCCAGCCCTTTTTTTCCGCTATTTTCTTGCCGCGTGGAACAAACTCATTGATTGCCTGATAGAACGGCAGGGAGACATCGGCATGGTTGGCGGCGTACACACCGAAGTAAGGTGCCTGGAAGTTATAGTTTAAATGAAAGTCCCCATGCCAGTTCGGTTTGTTTGTGGTAAGCCAGTTGCCCCACAGGCCGGGTGCCACCTTGCCGGAGCGGCTGCATGAGGCCATGATGTACTGCGACGCATACCAGTGTTGTTCGAGGACCTTGTCGGGAATTTCGATGAATGACCTGCTCCAGAAGTCTTGCCACCATTGGCGATGCATCGCACCAAATTCCGCAATCTTGCCGGGTGTCAACGCCGAGGTCAACGCTTTGGCCTCGGCTAGCGGATCCTTGCCTTTGCAGTCGAGGTCGCTCAAAATGGCTGCCACGATGACGCTCGTCTTGCCGGGTTCCAGTGTGAGATGGCTGGCGTCGGCAGCGCCGGGGATGCTGATGGCGACCGCGATCTTGCGGCTGTCGGGGCTGGGATTGGCAGCGTCCGGCTCATAGATAAATGAAGGGCCGTTCGAGTTCTGCAACGTCATCGTCAGAGGCTCGGATCCCTTGTTAGCCAGTTCGACGCACAGCAGATTGCGGTTGGCATCCACCCAGGAGCGGGATGCGAGGGCGGCGCTACCTTTGACGTATTCGCCTGACAATTCCGCGTGTTGCATATCTACCGTGGTTTTCAAGGCAGCGCCCTGCAAGGCAGGTATATGGATGTGCATCTGTCCGACTGCCATGACAGATTGGGAGATTCTTCCCCATGCGTCATTCTTGCCGATGTAGAAGGTTAGGTCATCCGCCGGGCCGGATAACATGACACCGACATCGCCATTGCCGATGATGGGTCCGGCGGCCATCGCGCTGCTAGCCCCGCCGGCTGGCCCGTTGATGACAAATGATTGGCTGGCGATCATCGGTGCATTTTTGGCCGATGGCACCCCGGACGCCAGCGAAGCCGCCATAAAGATTGCCACGGCGGACAGGCCAAATTTCACACATTTGAGCATCTGATTCATGATGGGGGATTATTTGTGGGTCGGGGTGAGGGTTGGATTGGCAGCAGCATCTTTGTTCTCTAATTTCATCACTCCGCATCCGCGTTGCAGCGGGACGGTCAGGCGGATTGTCTGGCCGTCAAGGCAAACGGCGACAGGAACCGCTGCCTCAGCGCCGGGGTGGGGGACAGTGCATACGGATTGCGGGGTGATTTCTTTCACGTTGCGAAGAACGATATCCATGCATTGCGCATTTTGGCCATCGGCGGTCACAGACACGCTGCTACAAGGCATGTTCCGCGCCGAGGGCAAGCGCAAAAATGACCTCGATTACGCCGCCCTCTACTCTCTCACCGCCCTTCTATCCCTCCTCAAGGACCCCGATTTCCACGACGACGAACAAGACCCAAACCTCTGCATGGTATCGACGTCTTGCAGTCAATGGAGTCCTTGGAGAAATTGCAAATCGACTATATCAGCATGCAAGAGCAGATCGGATTCGAACAATACGTGGCGACTACTCTCGTAAGTTGCTGATCGGGGTAGAACTCATACTGGCGGCAGTGGTGATCTTTTGCGCTTGCTGGTATGGCCTCGGATTCATTCCAAGAATTCTTCTCTATGCTTGCTTAGCGTCGCTAGGCATCGGAGCATGGAAGGCGATCGATGGCTTTTCAGGCTACTTCATGGCTCCCAGTAAAACGGGAATCAGCCGAAGACCCCAGCTAATCCAAAATGATGGAGTGGTCTAACAAGTATTTCATGTGCAACGGCCCACTGGTTTTGCAATTTCAACGGCTTCACTTTGCATTTTCGGCGGTGCCACTTTAACGTTCACCAGTGAATTTTCGATGTCAGCACTGTGGTCAGCAAATTGTTGCCCGTGGCTTTGGGAAATGCCCTGGATGCTATCGAGACCTTCCAGAAGATCTTCAACTAAGCCCGAGGGAAAAGGAGCACGAAGAGATGGAGGAAAAGTGGAGGGAGATGGATGAGCGTATAAGAGAAGGAAGAGGCGACAGCGGCATGGGCGGAAGCTCACTCTGAAGTTGCCAAACCTGCTCCAAATACATTCTAGAATTTCTTAGCCGCAAGGAGGCGAAAAAGCCGCAAAGCGAAGATGCTCTTCTCTTCTTCCTGCCATTCATTTCGGGGCATTTGGCTTTCGGGTTATTCCGGCTAGTGAGGGGTGATTATCACCGATTCAGTGCGGATCAGAGTGCTGGCTGGAGGTAGCGGCGCTGGGCGGCGGCCTCCGGATTGTGGGGCGAATTGCTGGCGGCAGCGCGGGTGTCGGCCAGCAATTCGTCGCGGAATTTAGCGATGATGGCTTCCACCGGCCACGACGAGGCTTCGCCAAAGGCGCAGACCGTCTTGCCGTCGATTTGATAGGCGACGGACTCGAGGGTTTCCAGGTCGGCCGGGGAGGCGTCGCCGGCGACGAGTCGGTCGGAGATTTTTTTCATCCAGGTGGACCCTTCGCGGCAAGGCGTGCATTGGCCGCAGGATTCGTGGGCGTAGAACGTGTTGAGGTTGTTGAGGACCCAGGACATTTTGCGGGAGTCGTCCATGACGATGACGCCGCCGGAGCCGGCCATTGAGCCGCAAGCGGCGATGGTGTCGAAGTCGAGAGGAATGTCCCAGAACGCGAGTTGGCGGGCGGAGCCGTCGAGGTTTTTGAGGGTGAAGGATTCCTCGCAGCGGAGGATCTTGGCGGACGAGCCGCCGGGAATGACGGCCTTGAACTCGCGGCCGTCCTTGGGCCCGCCGCAGAGGTCGTATAACAACTCACGCATCGTCAACTTGCCGACCTCGATCTCGAAATAGCCGGGTTTTTTCACGTCTCCGGAGACGCAGAGGATGCGGGTTCCGGTGTTGCGCGGCACGCCGAGCTTGGCGTACTCGTCCCCACCCATCCGGATGATGTGTTTGACGTGGCAGAGCGACTCGACGTTGTTGACGATGGTCGGGCACATGTAGAGGCCGAGGGCTGCGGGAAAATACGGTGGCTTGATGCGGGGGTACGGGCGTTTGCCTTCGAGCGACTCGATGAGGCCGGTTTCCTCGCCGCAGATGTAGGCACCGGCGCCGCGGTGGACGTAGATTTCGACATCGAAGCCGGAGCCGAGGACGTTTTTGCCGAGGAAATTGTGGGAGCGGGCCTGCTCGATGGCTTGCTCGAGGATGATGGCGGCTTGGGGGAATTCCTCGCGGATGTAGATGTAGGCGATGTGTGCGCCGACGGCGAAGGAGGAGATGACCATGCCTTCCAACAATTGATGGGGGTCCTGGTGGACGATGTAGCGGTCTTTGAAGGTGCCGGGCTCCGACTCGTCGCAGTTGCAGATCAGATAGACGGGCTTGGTGTTGTTGGGCGGGATGAACGTCCACTTCATGCCGGTGGGGAAGCCGGCGCCGCCCCGCCCCCGCAGCCCGGATTTTTTCACTTCATCGGTGATGTCCTTGGGTGCCATGGCGATGGCCTTGCGCAACTCCTGATAGCCGCCGTCTCGCAGGTAGCAGTCGATGGACGGGTCCCAGCCTTCGCGGTCCACGTTTTTGAAGATGAGGCGGAATTCGCGCGGGTGTGGAGGTTTGGTGTAGGTGATCATGCAGGGGGTGCTCCGCCGCCAGAATGGCAGCGAATCGCCTCCGGCAAAACCCAAATTTTGCATAAATATTCCTGAGTCATTCGTTTTTCGGCTGAGACCCCTCAAAATTGGCGGTGGAGGCGGTGATTTTTTTCCGATGAATGTGGGTGGCGGGGCATGTTTCATGGAAAATGTCCAAGGATTTGGCTCGCGGCGGGTCGCCTTGTTTGACAGCATGCACGCAATCCCGTTCATTCATGGATCCCCAAACCGCCAGCCCCCAACTTCTGGTTGATTCCGGAGGCAGCTTGCCGCTGTCACAGGAACTGCCGCCGGAGGAGGGTCGCTCCCTCCGCCAGGTGTTCGAGGCGGACGAGTCCGCTCTGCTGCGCTATGCCTTCGGCTTGGTCGGCCAGCGCGAAACGGCCGAGGACCTGGTCCAGGAGGCATTTGTCCGCTTGCATGCTCACTGGGACGAGGTTGCCAATCCTCGGGCCTGGCTGTTTCGCACCATCCGTAACCTCGCTCTCAACCACCTCCGCGACCACCAGCGGGAATGCCCGCTGGACTCCACCCAGGAATGGGCCAGCAACACGCCCGACCCCGAACAAGCGCTCGGCCGCCTGGAAGCCCTCGGCACCCTCCAACTCCTCATCGCCGAATTGCCCAGCGCCGACCGCCACCTCATCCGCCTCAAGTACCATCAAAAACTCAAATATGACCAAATCAGTGAGCGCACCGGCCTGAGTGTTGGCAACGTCGGCTACAAACTCCACCACCTCCTCAAAAATCTCGCAGATTCCCTCCGCCACCTCGGCATCGAAAGCGCGGAAGGGTAGAAAAGACGCAAGACACAAGACTTCAAGACACAAGATAACGACAGTGATGACTTATCAGTTATTAGTTCACAACCCAGTGTTCGACCTCAAATGTGCTACGGGGTCGGGCACGTTCGATTCCCTGAAATTTCCGTCAAACCCAGGAACCGGGCAAGAAGAGCTGTCGCATTGCAGCGGCGTGTCTATGACCGCCGATGCCCATGAATTGCCAAT
>CAIQXC010000696.1 GCA_903875675.1 Akkermansiaceae bacterium | reverse complement strand
GGGCATAGCTCGGATATCTTGAACCGGAGGGCTGGGACTTCTCGATGCAGAGCTGGACCCCTTCCGTTGGATGAGCCGCTTTGGCGACGAGGCGGCCGTTCTCGTCGAGCTCCTGAGTTGCCCGCAGAATCTGGCACCCGTAGCCCGGTGTGCCACCACGCGATCCGTCATACCCGGAGGCCACGACAAGGCGGGCGACGGGCTTGCCAGCCTCTTCCACAAGGATCCATAGAACCGAAACCGGGGAGGGAAGCAGTCTGATGCCGGCCATGTTAGATCTACCAAAAAGATCTCCGGGACGGTGTTCCCGCAGCCAGGCATAGGCGAGGTCGAACACGCTTTTGCCTCCGGCTTTGACCGAACGGGCGTGAACATGTTGACCTCCTCCGTACTTGAGCACGTTGATACCGAGCATCCAGCCCTTCTTGCTCTCAGGCAGGGGTGGAAGGATCCGAAACCAGGTGGCCCCCAGAGGGAACTTATATTTTCTGGAGGAGAACTCCCGTTTCAAAACCAGGTCGTGGAAACTGCTTGCCGCCGGGTTATCCCAAGGGGCGATCAAGAGATCTTGATCCGTGATTGGCGCGAATTCAATTTTGTTAGCTGTCATTGTCATATTCGTATTTTTCAGTTGGTTTGTTGTTGTTTTGGTCCTGAGAAAGCTCGAATCCATCGGTGGAAACGAATCATCATCATGACGAAAGTAGATTGGTCTTTTCTGCCTATGCCGGGTAGCCCGACAGGGAGTCCCGGCAACTGCTCTCTTAGTGGTGGTGCCTGCCAGAAGTAGGCACCACCGGATTCGGTCAGATGTCCAAAGGAGGCTGCGCTCCCAGTGCATGTCTCACCCTCTCTCTCAGAAGCCAGCGGGTTCGTGCATCAGGGTGCATCTCCCAGTGCAGCGAACCGTCATCAAAATCCGGCTGGTAATAGTCCATTGCGGATTCGGTGTATAATGCGTCACCGACCGACTCTAGCCTTGCCGCGTGAAACACCTTGGCGGATCTCGCCTCCAGAGTGCCACCGACTGCTTCGAGCATTGGCGCACTGAACACGGTCGTGAGATAGCAAACTTTTAGGTCGAAACCAACCCACTGCAGGGCAGGAAGGAAGACGCTCTCGGCACCCTCCACTTCGAGGCTACCCGCAACGTATCGAAGATTGGGGACACGGAGTTCACTGGCCCAGCTTACCCAAAAACGTTTACCTACACTTTCCAGATTGGGAAGGTCGGGTTCGCAGACCATCAGACTTCCACCAACTACTGCGAGATTCCGTACGCGTAATTGCAGTGAACGTATATCAAAATCCCCGCCGACGTAATTGAGATTGTGCAAATTGACCTCCTCCTCCGTACTCGAGTAGAAGTAGCCCCAGACCGACCGGAGATTCTTAGCCGTGATTGATTCGAAACTTTTGATCGTGACCGCGCCCCGCACCTCGGACCATAGGATTGTAACGGGGCCCCTTCGTCGCCAGTAGAATGAGGTGAGCAAAATAGGTTCGCCCTGGGTGTTCAAGGCGGTTCTGCGGCTTGAGTGCAAGAACGCCTTGGCCATTAGTCGAGCCGATCGTTTTGACATGGATTTTCTCCAATTCCTTCGATTACCGCACCACCTGCCGTTCTGTGTGAAGTATGGCACCAGAGTATCTTGAATTTCTCCGGTGCGGCTGTAGTGATCAATTGCTTTAACAATTACGCTTTCTGCTATCATTGGTATTTGAGGGATTGATTTGGTATGGGTGTGGGTTCTCATGGAGTCGGATTCCAAACGGGGAAGCAGGTCATCATGAGAATATGGGTGCATTTGATTGCTAGTCTCGCGGCTCACCCGAAAGGGAGAGCCAGCCGCTATCGCTCGGTTCGGGTTGGCCGCGGCCGGGAGAGACTTTTTCTAATCGTCATCAAGGACTGGGAGCGGCATGATCCAGGCGGCGTAT
>CAIQXC010000695.1 GCA_903875675.1 Akkermansiaceae bacterium | reverse complement strand
TCATGGTTGGTTCATACCGCCGGAATGGCTGATAGAAGGCTCAGACTTACGCGTAGCTGCGGATAGACACGTGGACGTCCTCGAATTTGAGGGGTTCCTTGTGCAGGACGGGGGGGGCATCCGGTCCCTTGTATTCCCAGGCGGAGACGTGGGAGAAATTCGAGTCATCGCGTTTGGCCTCACCGGGTTGGGTGTTGCCAGCGATCACGTCGGGGTCTTTGTCGAAGAATTGGTGTTCGAGGCGGAAATGGCCGCCGCAGGATTCCTCGCGGTCGCGGGCATCGAAGCACATGACCTCGGCGAATTCAAGGAAGTCTGCGACGCGGCCGGCCTTTTCGAGTTCCATGTTGGCATTTTCGCCGGAGCCTGGGATGCGCACGTTTTTCCAGAACTCCTCGCGGATGGTGGGGATCTTCTCCAGTGCTGTAGTTAGACCTTCACGGGAACGGGCCATACCGCAATGGTTCCACATGGTCATGCCCAGTTCGCGGTGGAAGGAATCCACGGTGCGCTTGCCTTGGATAGCTAGCAGTTTGGTTGTGCGCTCACGCACCTCCGCTTCGGTTTGCTTGAACTCAGGCATCGAGGTATGGATGCTGCCGGGTTTCTGGCTGACCAAATAGTTGGCGATGGTCGTCGGAATCACAAAATACCCGTCAGCCAAGCCCTGCATCAACGCGGAGGCCCCGAGGCGGTTCGCTCCGTGGTCGGAGAAATTCGCCTCGCCGAGGACGTGCAGTCCGGGAATGTTAGACATGAGGTTATAATCCACCCACAAGCCGCCCATGGTGTAGTGGACGGCTGGATAGATCATCATTGGCAATTTGTAAGGATCCTCGCCGGTGATTTTCTCATACATTTGGAATAAATTTCCGTAGCGTGAGCGGATGGTGCCTTCTCCGAGGCGTTTGGTGGCATCCCGGAAGTCGAGGAACACGCCGAGGCCGGTGGGGGCGACGCCGCGTCCATCGTCGCAGGCTTCTTTGGCGGCGCGGGACGAGATATCGCGAGGAGCGAGGTTGCCGAAGGACGGGTACTTGCGCTCAAGGTAGTAATCCCGGTCATCCTCGGCCACATCCGCCGGATTGATCTGTCGTTTTTGGAGTTTGTCGGCCACCTCCTTGGATTTTGGCACCCAGATGCGGCCGTCGTTGCGCAGGGATTCGGACATGAGGGTGAGCTTCGACTGGTAATCGCCGCTCACCGGAATGCACGTCGGGTGGATCTGGGTGTAGCATGGGTTGGCAAACAGGGCTCCACGCCGTGCCGCCCGCCACGCGGCGGTGACGTTGCAGCCCATTGCATTGGTGGAGAGGAAAAACACATTGCCATAGCCGCCAGTGGCCAGAATCACCGCGTCCGCCGCATGGCTGGTGATAGCGCCGGTGGCCAAATCGCGCACCACGATGCCCTTGGCGTGGCCATCGACAAGCACCAGATCCAACATTTCGTTGCGCGGATACATGGTCACTCCACCCTTGTGGATCTCCTTTTCCAGCCCCTGATAGCAACCGATGAGAAGTTGCTGGCCGGTTTGGCCGCGGGCATAAAACGTGCGGGATACCTGTGCCCCGCCAAACGAGCGGTTATCTAGCAACCCACCGTATTCGCGGGCAAACGGCACGCCTTGGGCCACGCATTGATCGATGATCGCGTTGGACACCTCCGCCAGCCGATAGACATTGCCTTCACGGGCCCGGAAGTCGCCCCCCTTGATCGTGTCGTAGAACAAGCGCCGCACCGAGTCGCCATCATTCTGATAGTTTTTGGCGGCGTTGATCCCGCCTTGAGCGGCTATGGAATGGGCGCGGCGCGGGCTGTCCTGATAGCAGAAGCATTTCACCTGATAGCCCATTTCGGCGAGCGAGGCGGCGGCGGCACCACCGGCCAGGCCGGAGCCGACGATGATGACGGAGAATTTGCGTTTATTGGCCGGATTGATGAGCTTCGAGTCCATCTTATGCTTGGACCATTTCTGTTCAAGCGGACCGGATGGGATTTTGCTGTCGAGGATCATAGGGGTGGGGGAGTGGGAATTGAGGATTGGATTAGGCCTTGACGATGCCGAAAAGGATGGCGAGAGGAATGGAGATGAAGCCGAGCCAGATCACCCATGCGTACCCCAGCGACACCGCCCGCAGGAGACCCTCGCTTTTCTTGAAACGCAGCCCGATGGTCTGGAAAATCGAGGCGACACCGTGGCTCAAGTGGCTGCACAGCAAGGTCATGGCGATCACATAAAACAAGGTGACCCAGCCGTTGCTGAAGCCATCGACGACCATAAGCCAGGCGTTGTGGCGGATTGAGGGTTCGCCGTTGAGCATCACGGTTTCCTTGTAGCGTGGCAGCGTGTCGTATTGGTTGCCGAGCCGGATGGTGAAATGCAGCATGTGATAGATAAAGAATGCAAGCAGGGTTAGGCCTGACCAAATCATGTTGCGTGACGACAGGGTGGCTTGGATGACTGTCTGGCACTCGTAGGGTTTGCGGGCGGCTCGGTTTTGGAGGGTCAGGCTGATGGTGGCAGTTACGTGCAGCACCAAGGCCGAGATCATAATAAGCCGGAACAGCCAGATGCCTGCGCCGTGGACCATGTGATGGAGGAAATACGCGTAGTCGTTAAATGCCTCACGGCCAACGAATACCAACAAATTGCCCACCAAATGGCCGGCGAGAAACAATACCAGAAAGGCTCCGGTGATAGCGACAATGAGCTTTTTCCCAATCGAGGAGGTCCAAATGGCGGTGAGGCTGGCGATAATGGCATTCATGGCAGGTTAGAAATCGAACGGAGCAGCCGGAAGCGGCGCGCGACGACGATTAGACACTTTGACTCGAATTGACAAGCCCAAGCCACCAATCCAGCAGAATCAGTCAAGTGAAAGGCAGGATTTGCGGGGCGGGCACCTCTCCGCCATCACCCGCGCCTGGACCGGGCAGGCATGGACTGCGTGTGGCAAGCGATGCGCGACACCACTTTGGCCCAATGCCCGGGCTCGCTGCGTCCTCCCAAAGCCGCGCTTCCTCACCAAGAGGAGTAATTTTTCCCTCGGGCATTGCCACGGGCCGGCGGGCGTGCTTCACTGCGGGCATGTCCGACATTCGCATCACCCTTCACACCACCGCTGGAGACATCGAGGCCACCCTGTATGCCTCGAAGGCCCCTCTCACTTGCGCCAATTTCCTCAATCTCGCCCGCCGCGGGTACTACGATGGAGTCGCCTTCCACCGGGTGATTGAGGGCTTCATGCTGCAGGGCGGCGACCCAACCGAGACTGGCCGGGGGGGACCGGGGTACAAGTTTGCCGACGAGTTTCACCCGGACTTGCGACATCGCTCGCCGGGAGTATTTTCGATGGCCAACGCCGGGCCTGGGACGAATGGCTCGCAGTTTTTCATCACGAGTGCGGCCACGCCATTTCTGGACAACCGTCACTCGGTGTTTGGACAAGTGACCAACGGCCTCGACGTGGTGGAAAAGGTCACTGGCAAGACCAACACCGGCGAGCGGGGTTGCAAATTCAATGGTGTGGGCGACAAAATCACCTCGATCACGCTCCATGACGACCCCGCAGACTTGTTTGAGTCTCAAAAGGATCACGTCGCCCATTGGAACTCGATTCTTGATCGCTGAGCCGACGCTCCGATGCCCGGAAGGCCCCCGCAGCCATGCGGCCGGCGCTTCTGTGCAAATTGCAGATTTCCAGCCGTTGCTTACCCTTGCCACCCCCGGTTACACCCAATCGTGGTCCTGAAAAAGGCAAATGCAAGGGGTCGTTGCGCCGTTTTTTCCCCTGCTTACGTGGATATGATGATCAAAACCTATCAAATATCAGACACCACCAAGAGGTGAATGCCATATCCCTAACTCATGCATCATCCGTGCATTCCGTGATATCCGTGGCTTCAATTTTGCCTTTCCAGGATCATCCAAAATTCATAACCCAAAAATATCTTTCTCCGACATTTTCCCTATGACCCACCATCTTGAAGCCATTGCCCGCGAAACCGGCATCGCCCTTTCCTCCGTCACCACCACCGCCAAACTCTTGGCCGAAGGGGCCACCGTGCCGTTCCTCTCACGCTACCGCAAGGAGCAAACCGGCTCACTCGACGAGGTGCAAATCACCACGATCCGCGACCGCATGCTCCAACTCGCGGAACTCGACACCCGCCGCTCCGCCATCCTCAAATCCCTAGAGGAACGCTCGCTGCTCACCCCAGAACTTAAGAAAAAGCTCGAAGCCGCCATCTCCCTCAGTGTGCTGGAGGACATTTTCGCCCCGTTCCGCCCCAAACGCCAAACCCGTGCCACCAAGGCCATCGAACGCGGGCTCACCCCGCTCGCCGATTGGTTGCTGGAAAACCAGGCCGCCGACCCCGCCGACGAGGCCGCCAAGTTCATCGATCCGGAAAAGGAGGTGGCGAGCACCGCCGACGCCCTAGCCGGAGCACGCGACATCCTCGCCGAGCGCGTCGCAGATGATGCCACGCTGCGTGGCCGCGTCCGCAAAATCTATGAGGAAGAGGCCACCGTCTCGTCGAAGATCATGTATGGCAAGGAGGAGGAAGCTGATGCCCAGAAATTCCGCGACTACTTCGAGTGGAACGAGTCGTTCAAGTCGATTCCCTCCCACCGCATGCTCGCCATCCGCCGCGGCGAAAAGGAAGGGTTCTTGCTGATGCGCGTCGAGGTGCCCTTGGAACGAGTGACCCCGCAAGCCATCCCCGATTGGGTCACCTCCTCCGGTCCTGCCAGCCAGCACGTCGCCCAAGCCGTGGAAGACGGCTGCAAGCGCCTGCTGATGCCCTCCATGGAAACCGAGGCCCGTCTGCTTGCCAAAAAACGGGCCGACGTCACCGCCATCAGTGTTTTCACCGACAATCTGCGCGAGCTGCTGCTGGCCTCCCCGCTCGGCGAAAAACGCCTGCTCGCCATCGACCCCGGCTTCCGCACCGGCTGCAAGACCGTCGTGCTCGACCGCTCCGGAAAACTCCTCCACCACACCGTCCTCTATGCCACCGCTGGATCGAACAACCAACTCTACGAGGCAGCCGTCGAGGTCACCACTCTCGTCAAAAAATTCCAGATTGAAGCCATCGCCATCGGCAACGGCACGGGATCGCGGGAAACGGAAGCCTTCATCAAAAAACTCCAACTCCCCACCGCCATCCCGCTGGTGATGGTCAACGAAAGCGGTGCCTCAATTTACTCTGCCTCCGACGTCGCCCGCGAGGAATTTCCTAACGAAGACGTCACCGTCCGCGGGGCTGTGAGCATCGGCCGCCGCCTGATGGACCCGCTGGCCGAACTCGTCAAACTCGACCCCAAGGTCATCGGCGTCGGCCAATACCAACACGACGTGGATCAGCGCGCCCTCAAAACCTCGCTCGACGACACCGTGGAATCCTGCGTCAACGCGGTGGGCGTGGAAGTCAACACCGCCTCCAAGCAACTCCTCTCCTATGTTTCCGGGCTCAATGCCAGCCTCGCCGAAAACATCGTCGCCTGGCGCAACGAGCACGGCGCTTTCACCTCCCGCGCCCAACTCAAGAAAGTCCCGCGCCTAGGTGAGAAGGCCTTCGAGCAGGCCGCCGGCTTCCTGCGCATCCGTGGCGCTGCCTATCCGCTAGACTCATCGGCCGTCCACCCCGAGCGCTACCCGCTGGTCGAACAAATGAGTGCCGATCTGGGGTGCAGCGTCCAGGATTTGCTAGGAAAAGAGGATCTGCGCAAGAAGCTTGACCTGCAAAAGTACGTGTCCGCCGATGTTGGCCTGCCGACCCTCAAGGACATTGTAGCGGAGCTGGCTAAGCCCGGCCGCGACCCCCGCAAGCAGTTCGAGTTATTTTCGTTCCAGGACGGCGTCGATAAAGCCAGCGACCTGCAGGTGGGCATGAAACTCCCCGGAATCGTCACCAACGTCACCGCCTTTGGTGCCTTTGTTGACGTCGGCGTCCATCAGGATGGCTTGGTCCACGTCAGCCAACTGGCCGACCATTTCATCCGCGACGCGTCCGAGGTGGTCAAAGTCGGCCAAAAAGTCCACGTCACAGTGGTTGAAGTGGACCTCAAGCGCAACCGAATCGCGCTCTCGATGAAGGCCAACCCGGATCTGGAAAACCGCCGTTCGGCACCCGGCGAGCGATCGGCCCCAGCCAATCGGCCGCCGTCTCGCGACACCCGAGGAGCCGCAGCGCCGACCAATGATTGGTTTTCGCAAGCTCTGGAAAAGGGCAAGAAGAAGTGAGCGGCTCAGGGGCAGCGGGGCTCTAACTTAACCTCGGAAAATATTTGAGGGGTGGGGCACAAGTCGCAGGGGAGCAACGTCTGAGATGTCTAATTAAGCGCTTATGGGGCTCAAGGGCAGCGGGGGCAGAGGCCGAAAAACTCCAACTCGTGATAGAGGTTGCGGAAACCGGTCTTGTGACGGATTTCCTCCTCAAGTTCATGAACCGGACAGGGAGCGGTGATTGCCTCAATGGAGCCGCAGCCAGTGCAGATGAGGTAGTCGCAGTGGCGGCCTGGCAGCAACAGGGTGAAATAGGCGGCGCGTTCGTGAAGACCGAGCCGACGCACGATGCCATGGCCGACAAGACGCTGCAACAAGCGGAATACGGTGGCCTTGTCGCATTGGTCGGCAAGGCGGGGCGATGCCGCCAGCTCGGCCAAGGTCATCGGGCGGGCATTCTCTAGCAAAGTGCTGAGCAATTTCTCGAGAGCCTTGGTGCGGCGCAAGCCAACCTCACGGCAGCGCCCAATGGTTTCCTGAATGAGGGGATGCATGGGCTGGATGTGGAATTTCGGCTGTTAGAACAAATTGGGCTGGGGGTCGTCCGGCCGGGATGCCGGGGGCGGGGCTCCGATTTTGAGGTAGGCGGAAGGCATCGCCAAGCGGCCGCGAGGGGTCCTTTGCAAATACCCCTGCATAATGAGAAACGGCTCGTGTACCTCCTCAATCGTGGCGGCATCCTCCCCCACCGCCACCGCCAGCGAGTTGAGACCCACCGGGCCTCCACCAAATTTGTAAATTAACACCTCTAACAACCGCTTATCCATTTCATCGAGGCCCTGGGCGTCGATTTCGATCATGGCGAGGGCGGCATCGGCGGTGGACTGGTCGATTTGGCCGCTGCCGCGGACTTGGGCGAAGTCGCGGACCCAGCGCAGCAGGGCGTTGGCGACGCGCGGGGTGCCGCGGGACCGGCAGGCGACTTCGAGGGCACCGCCGCGTTGGATGGCCACCTCGAGGAGGCCGGCGGAGCGCTCGATGATGAGGGCGAGTTCGTCCTGCGAGTAGTAGTCGAGGCGGTTGATCAGGCCGAAGCGGGAGCGAAGCGGGGCGGTGAGCATGCCGGAGCGGGTGGTGGCGCCGACGAGGGTAAAGCGGGGCAAATTGATCTGGATGGAGCGGGCGGCCGGGCCGGAATCGATGATAATATCGAGGCGAAAGTCTTCCATGGCCGGATAGAGATACTCCTCGATGGCGGGATGCAGACGGTGAATCTCATCAATGAAAAGCACGTCGCCACGCTGAATATTGGTCAAAATCCCGGCTAGATCGCCGGCCTTTTCAATTTGCGGGCCGGAGGTCGTGTGAAGCTGGCTGCCGGCGGCCCGGGCCAGCAGGTTGGCGAGGGTGGTCTTGCCGAGGCCCGGCGGGCCGGAAAGCAGGACGTGGTCGAGCACATCGCCCCGGTGCTTGGCGGCCGCCAGCATCAGCAGCAGGCGCTCCTTGACCTTTTCCTGCCCAATAAACTCGGAAAACACCGGGGGCCGCAGCGACACATCAAAAGGCGTGACCGGCGTGCTGGTGGTCTGTTGGTAAAAGGTTTCGGGCATAGGCGGCGGGTGGAGATAGTTAAGGACACAAGCCTCAAGACAACAAGACAGACAACAGAAAAGAGGAAGAAAAGAGGAAGCGGTCCTCTCGGTCAACCGTCAGGCGTACTGGCTCTAACACGAGTGCTTGCCTTTCGGAATCGTGGCCACATCAAGAACCACTCACCTGCATGAGCAGCCCCTTGGCACACGCCGCGAGACGCGGCGTGCACGGCCTGCGGCCGGAGGCCCGCAGCCACGTGGCGTGGCTGCGGCGTCCCGCCGCAGGCCGTGACAGCGTGCCTCCGGCCGCTGCGCCCATGCAAAGCGAATTGAGCGTGCGCCCAGCCCGGCGCATTCTCCAAGCATGGGCAGCCCCTTGGCACGCGCCGCGAGACGCGGCGTGCACGGCCTGCGGCCGGAGGCGCGCAGCGAC